>JAICEG010000134.1 GCA_025924295.1 Vicinamibacteria bacterium | reverse complement strand
GACCCGGTGCTCCTCATAACTGATCTCGCGCCGCACGTGGACCGGGACTTCCGTGGGCGCACGCAGCCCGAGGTCATTCGCACCGAGGAGCTCGATCCACTGATTGGCTCACTGCCGCCCGACCCGGCGGCCGGGCAGCGCACGGCGACCGATCGCGTCCTCGCGCTGCTGCACCAGAAGTACGCCATCACCGCCCGCGACTTTCTTTCCGCCGACCTGCAGATCGTGCCCGCGACGATGCCGCGAGATGTCGGGCTCGATCGCGCGCTGCTCGGCGCGTACGGCCAGGACGATCGCGTGACCGGTTACGTCAGCCTGCGCGCGATCGCCGACATGAAGGCGCCGCGCTATACCTCGGTCGCCTATGCGGTGAACAACGAAGAAGTGAATTCCTGGAATACCGGCGTGGACTCCGAATGGTTCAGCACGCTCGTCTCCGAGATGCTGATGGCGCAGCAGGGAAAGGACTTCAATGCGTTGTCGCTGCGGCGCACGTATGCCCGCACCAATGTGCTCGTGTCGGATGCCACGACGGCCATCGATCCGCTCTTCCCGCAGCCGCTCAACCCTGCTCTCGCATCGCGATTGGGTTACGGGCTCGTGGTGAAAGAGTACGGGGCCGGCCGCGAAGCGAATTCGGAGTTCTTCGCGAAGATGCGAGGAGTGTTCGACCGCGAGAAGGTCCGGTGGCAGACGCACTCGTACGAAGCCGGCTACGGCGGCGCGACGATTGCCGCCTGGTTCGCGGAACGGAACATGGAAGTCATGGACGTCGGAGTTGCCCTCCTCAGCATGCACTCGCCGTTCGAGGTGTCGTCGAAGGTCGACCTCTGGCATCTCCGGCGCGGGTTCGTTGCATTCTTCAATCAATAGTTTTTCATCTGGAGACTCGCATGACGACCGGCTCGTTTCTGCGTGCGACCGCATTCATGTTGGTGAGCGCCGTGGCCATCGGCCACGCGCAGCAGGAAATCGGTGTGCCAGTGCCTCCGCTGGGCAACGGACCGTTCGTGTTCGACACGGCCGAGCAGGGCAAGATCCGCGTCACCGTCGTCACCAGGGGGCTCTCCCATCCATGGAGCATCGCGTTTCTCCCGGATGGGTCGATGCTGATTCCTGAACGGGCCGGACGGCTTCGCATCGTCAAGAACGGCGTGCTCGATCCGACGCCGATTGCGGGTCTCCTCCCGGTGAGGACGGATGGCAACGGCGGACTGATGGATGTGGCACTCCATCCCCGCTTTGCCGAGAACCGGCTGGTGTACTGGACCTACACGAAGCCGGTCGAGAACGGGAAAGGGACTCCGTCACTGGCGCGCGGCCGGCTCGACGCCCACACGCTGACCGACGTGAAAGACCTGGTCGTGCCCGATGCCTACGAAGGCAACGGTGGATTGAACGGGCGCGTCGCGTTTGGCCGTGACGGCATGGTGTATTTCTCGACCGGCGGGAACATCGCGAAGGTTGCCCAGGATCCGGCGAGTCTGCGCGGCAAGATCCTGCGCCTGCGAGACGACGGATCGGTTCCGCCCGACAATCCGTTCGCGGGTCGAACCGGCTACCGGCCTGAGATCTACACCCTCGGGCACCGCAACACGCTTGCGCTGATCGTGCATCCCGAGACCGGCGTGCTGTGGAACAACGAGAACGGTCCGAACGGGGGTGACGAGATCAACATCATCGTGCCCGGTCGCAACTACGGATGGCCCATTGTCAGCTTCGGGCGTGAGTATCCCGGCCCACGCATCTCGGAGCATCCGACGCGCGAAGGGATGGAGTCGCCGCTCGTGGCCTGGCTTCCGCAAATCGCGGCAGCGGGCATGACCATTTACACCGGTGACCGTTTTCCGAGATGGAAGGGCAATGTCTTCGTCGGCAGCATGCGCGTCGGGGGCATCGCCGGCACCGGGCACCTCGAACGCATCGTCTTCAATGCCAAGACCGAGGAGATTCGCCGCGAGTCGATGTTGAACGACCTGCGTCAGCGTATCCGTGAGGTGCGTCAGGGTCCGGACGGATTGCTGTACCTGCTGACCGATGAAGACGACGGCGCACTGCTGCGGATCGAACCCGCGTCCTGACGCCGGCTCCACGTCGTGAACAGAATCCTGGCTGCTGCGGTCCTCGTCGTCGGTGCCGCGTTGCTGAGCGCACAGCAACAACCTCCGCTCACCGAGCAGCCGTTTCGAATTCTCAAGAGCGATCCATCACTGGACGACCTGATCTCTCCCGATACAGGGCTCGAGGTCGTGGCCGAACACCTCGGGCTGTCTGAAGGCCCGCTGTGGATCCGCGATGAACGAGGCGGATATTTGGTCTTCAGTGATGTCGCCGCCAACGTCATTTACAGGCGTGCAGCCGACGGTACGCTGTCGGTGTTTCTCGAACGCTCGGGCTTCACCGGTCCAGACAACCTGGATGTCGGTCAACAGACGATCAGCGGCGGCCGCGTCGCGATCGTCCTGATTGGGTCCAACGGCCTGGCCCTCGATCAGGACGGCAGGCTCGTCGTCACCGCGATGGCCGATCGCGCGGTGATACGTCTCGAGAAGAACGGCACGCGGACCCTGCTGGCGGAGCGGTTTCAGGGCATGCGCCTCAGCGGTCCGAACGATGTGGTCGTGAAATCGAACGGCGCCGTGTATTTCACCGATTCCATCAACGGCTTGCGTGGCGGCGCGGTGAGTCCCCAGCGCGAGCTGCCGTTCAACGGCTTCTATCTGATCAAGGGAGGCCGGATTTCGTACCTCGGAGGTGACCGCGAGCCGGGTGGAGGCGCCCCGAACGGCATCACGCTGTCTCCCGATGAGAAGTATCTCTACGTCACGGCCGGCAGGACGGTCATGCGTTATGAAATCCAGCCGGATGACAGGGTCGCCCACGGCCGCGTGTTCGTTCAGGACTTCAGCGACGGAATGAAGACCGACATTCGTGGCAATCTCTACACGACAGCAGGTGGCAACGGCCGCGCCTACGTGCGCGTGACGTCGCCGGAAGGCAAGGAGCTCGGGTTCCTGCAGTTGCCGGTGGAATTGAAGGAGCCGCGGCCGCGGATCTGTGCGACCAATGTTGCATTCGGCGATACCGACAACAAGGGCCTGTACATCACTGCGTGCTCGAAGGTGTATCGAGTTCAGATGAGGGTGCCGGGGACTCGTCTGGGGATGCAGCCCGGGTCGTACTAAGCCGCCATGCGCAGGAGCCGATCAACCATGCCAAGACTTGCCCTGTTCAGTATCTGTGTTGCAGTTGCAGCCGTGTCCGCCGTGACCGTGATGGGGCAGGCACAGCCCGGCGCGCTCGAGGCGCGATTGAAGGTCCTCGAAGATCGCGACGCGATTCGCGCGCTCCTGGTCGAGTATGCGAGCACGCTGGACAATCGCGACTTCGCGGGATTCGAACAGCTCTGGGCCAAGGACGCGGAGTTCATCGGCGGCGGCGGCAACTCGGCCAAAGGACCAGCGGCGATTCGCGACCTGCTGAAGGGGCTGCTCGGGAAGAACGCCGCGGCGGGTCCCGGCCGCGACTTTCATCTCGTGATGAACCAGACCGTCGACGTGAAGGGCGACACTGCCACGGGGTTCAGCCGCGGCACCTGGGTGTCGACCAACTTCGAGAATCGCCTTCAGGTCACGATCATCGCCAACTACTACGATCAGTTCGTGCGCGAAGGTGGGCGCTGGAAATTCAAGCGCCATCAGATCGGCGGGGCGCCGCCGGCGGAGTGATAGTGCCAGGTCCGTTCTCAGTCCCTCGTCCCTGGTGCGCCGTGGACCATGAACGCTGGACCCGGGATGGACCAAGACCCAAGCACCAGGGGCTGACAGTTTCACCGAATTGAAACCAACTAAGCGGGAAAGAGGACCCCTGGTGCGAGCTTCCATTCCGGGTCGAGGGCCCGCTTGACCGCGCGCATCTGCTCGATGCCATCGTCACCATAGAGCTCGCGCAGCAACTGCTGCTTCAACGCGCTGCGGCCGACACCGTGCTCGGCCAGCGGCGCGCCGCCCATCGCGACGATGGCCCGCGCGATGTCCAGGATCGCCTCACGTCCGCGCCGCACATCGTCGAAGCTGCCGGGCACTACGTTGGGGTGGAGGTTGCCGTCGGATACGTGGCCCCAGATGGCGTAGTCGAGGCCGCGACGGCCGAGGGTGGTGCGATACAGCGCGATCGACTCCGCCAGGCGCGCGAACGGTACGACCATATCGCCTGCGGTTTTTTCGACATCGGGGTGCGTCTGCTTCGTGATTGCCACGATCGCATTGACGCTCGAGGGAACGGCCTCGCGCAGGTTGAACAGCCGTTCGGCGCCGCGATCATCACCGGGAAGCGCGAGGTGAGGGTCGTCCTGGATTCCGGCTCCCGACAAAACCGACTGGAAACGTGTCAGCGCAGGTTCCTCGTCAGAACCGACCTCGATCTGGATCAGCAACAGCACGGATTGACCCGGTGGGCGCGCGACGCCGGCGCGCGCAAACGCCTCGTCCGGCACTGCACGCAGCGCACGTGAATCCATGTACTCGACCGCGGCGACGTCGAGCGGACCCTGGCCTGACCAGGCCGCCGTCGCCTGTTCCCTGAGCAGCGTCGTGAGCGCAACCGACTGACTGTCGTCCGCGCATCGGACCAGCGCCGCGATTCGCCGCGGACGCTCGATGACCTTGAGGGTTGCTGCGGTCACGATGCCGAGCGTGCCTTCGGCACCGATGAACAGATCGATGAGATCCATCTCGGGCCGGGCGTAGTAGCCAGCCGAGAGCTTCGCAACATCGGGCATGACGTAGCGCGGAACCGGAACACGCAGGACGTCTCCAGAGGTCAGTTCGATCTCGAACAACCCGGCGGCACCCGCGCGGGTCTCACCGCGCACGACGTCAATGACATCGCCGTTGGCGAGAACGAGCGTGACTGCCGCGACCCAGCGTCGCGTGGACCCATGCTTGAACGTCGCCGCGCCGGCCGCGTTCGTAGCAATCGTGCCGCCGACGAATGCGCCATCGAAGGTCGGAACGGGCGGGTAATAGAGGCCGGCCGTCGCCAGGGTTCGCTGGAGGACGTTCAGCGGCACGCCGGCGCCGACGCGGACATATCCGCCTGATGGTTCGTGTAGCGTGGACAGCGCGCGCGTGCTGACGACGACGTCTCCGCGTGGCGTTGCACCGCCGGTCAGTGACGACTGTGCGCCTACCGCGAGCACGCGCGTGGCGACCACGACCAGCGACGCCACCTCCGCCTCGTCGCGAGGAAACGTCACGCCGGCGGCAAAGCCGCCAGGCACGTGTGCGGCGTCGCTCAGAAACGACGACACGACCGCTTCATCACGTTCGACGGGCGGCGCGGAAGCGGCCGCGGCTCTTCTCGCCTTGATGCGATGCGACAACGAGGACTCCTGCCTTCGATATGCTAGTTCGGACTTGTGATGGACTCCATTCGATACCGACTCAGTTTCCCGGCCCCGCATACCCACTACATGGAAGTGCGTGCCGACATCCCGACCGCCGGGCGCAGCGACGTCGAGCTCATGATGGCGGTGTGGACGCCCGGCTCGTATCTCATTCGCGAGTACGAGCGGCATGTGGAGAATGTGGCGGCGGCCGATGAGAGCGGAACTACGCTCGAGGTCACCAAGACGAGGAAGAATCGATGGTCGTTCGCGACTGGTGGCGCCCGGCAGATCGTCGTGACCTACCGCGTGTACGGCCGCGAGATGTCGGTCCGGACCAACTGGATTGAATCGGGGTTTGCGCTGATCAACGGCGCACCGACGTTCCTGACGCTGGCAGATTCTCAGGTGCGTCCCCACGAGATCGCGCTGACACTTCCCTCGTCGTGGTCGCGCGTCATGACCTCCTTGCCGCCAATCGCCGGGTCACCGAACTGCTTTCGCGCTGACAGCTACGACCTCCTCGTCGATTCCCCGATCCTCGCTGGCAACCCGGCCGTCTACGACTTCGAGATCGACGGCAGGCTGCATCGGCTGGTCAACGAAGGCGACGCGGGTGTCTTCGACGGCGCGCGCGCCGCACAGGATCTCGCGGTGATCGTTCGCGAGCAGCATCGTTTCTGGGGAACGGTGCCCTACAACCAGTGGGTGTGCATCAACCTGATGACCGAAACGGGAGGCGGCCTCGAACACGCCGACTCCGCAGTGCTGATGACGAGTCGTTGGGCCACGCGCACACGCAAGGCGTACCTTGGCTGGCTCGAGCTCGCCAGCCACGAGCTGTTTCACGCCTGGAACGGCAAGCGCCTGCGCCCGAGCGTGCTGGGGCCGTTCGATTACGAACGCGAGGCCCACACGCACAGTCTATGGGTGGTCGAGGGCATCACGGACTACTACGGCGATCTGCTTCTGCACCGCGCAGGGCTCTCCACCCGCGACGAGTTCCTTGCTTCACTCTCGGACAAGATCGAGATGTTGCAGACGACGCCCGGACGAACGGTGCAGTCGATCGCGAACGCCTCATTCGACGCCTGGATCAAGCACTACCGACCCGATGAGAATTCGCCGAACACAGCGATCAGCTACTACGTGAAGGGAGCGGTGGTTGCCTTCCTGCTCGACTTCGAGATTCGCCGCGTCTCGAGCGGAAGGCGATCCCTGGACGATGTGATGCGTGCGGCGTACGGCCAGTACTCGGGCGCACGCGGGTTCACCGAGCGCGAGTTCCGGGCGCTCGTGGAGGAAATCGCGGGCACCTCTCTCGATCGGTTCTGGTCATCGGCGCTCGAAGGCACTGGTGAACTCGACTACACCGGTCCACTCGAATCGGCCGGCCTCAGGTTTCGGATCCCCTCGCCCGAAGCCGGAAGAACCGCAGGACGAGCCACGCTTGGCGCGGTCACGAAGATCGACGCTGGCCGCCTCGTTGTCTCGCAGGTCCGCCGGGGAACCCCGGCGCACGAGGCAGGGCTGA
The DNA here is from genome assembly GCA_025924295.1 of Vicinamibacteria bacterium. GTDB lineage: Bacteria > Acidobacteriota > Vicinamibacteria > Vicinamibacterales > UBA2999 > Gp6-AA40. Next base: position 4,556 of record JAICEG010000134.1, on the reverse strand, counting down.
ACGTGGATGACGAGATCGTCGCCATCGACGAGTTCAGAGTGAGAGCCGATCAACTCGAGAATCGTCTGGAGCAGTACGTAGCCGGTGATCGGGTGGCGGTCCTGGTGGCTCGCCGCGACCGATTGCTCCGTGTCGTCCTGACGCTCGGGCCAGAACCGCTGAAGGCGTGGCAGCTGGAGGTCAGTCCCCCCGCAATCCCGTCGCAGCAGGCTGTGCTTGAAAAATGGCTCGCTCCGACGCGAATTCCCGGGCATCCGGGCTAAACCCGCGCCCATCTTGTGCCGATGGCTCCGGTATCGCTCTTGCACTGAACCGGAACCCTGGAGCACACGTCTTGCGGATGTCAGCGGGTACCGCCGTCGTCGATTTCGAAATCACCAGGAAACTGAGTGAGTTACCTCTTCCGGACGGCTCGGCGCTTGTCCTCTTCCGGTTGCAAGGGCGTCCCCTTGGTTGGGGTGTCGGCAAGGTGGTCGAGGGTCACCTCGACGGTGCAACCCTGATCCGTCAATTTCTGCAGCAGCATGTCTGGACGTGCGCGTTGCCGCTCGCCGAGCGTGCGGTTCAGAGCGGTCGTCTCCCGCGAATGCTCGACGCCACGGCGCTGCTCCAGTCGCCGTCGCCTGGCCGCTCGTCGGGCCCGCTCGTGACGGTCGCGGTTCGCAGTCGAACTGCCGCGGGCCGGCTGCAGCCCTGTCTCGACTCGCTGTTGCGCCTCGACTACCAGGCGCTCGATCTCGTGTTGATCGACGCGTCCGACGATCGGCGGCACGTGGAAGCACTTGTTCGAGAGCAGTATCCCCAGATCCGGTACAGCAGTGCACCCGGGCTCGGCATGGCTTCGCGCCGCGCTGTCGCCGAATGCCGAGGGGACATCCTGGCCGTGACCGATGGCGACGCGATCGTCGATCCGCACTGGGTTTCCGCCCTGGTGCATGTCTTTCTCTCGGACCCCGAGGTCATGACGGTCAGCGGCTTTGCGATCCCGCAGGTGCTTCGCCGCCCGTTCAGACCTTCGTTGCCTGCCGGCGCACCCTTCTGCCGTCAATGGTGGCGCGCCCGCGAGGACTGCGAGTCGATCGACGGCGCGACGCAGCGCGCGCTGGAGCGTGCCAGCTCCAACATGGCGTACTGGCGTCCGGGCGGGTCGATGCCCTCGCGTTACACCCGTGTGTGGGAGCCTGCGGCCATCGTCCGCACGCCGGCCGTCACGCCGACATTCCAGCCCAGCTCGCGGCGCGGGCCGATGCGTACATTGGATCGTCAGATCGACCTGCGCGACGGCATCGTCCCGATTTCGGACGCATCCGCGTATGAGCAGCTTCGGCTACACGTGACGTGGGCCGGCGAGCCGGTCGGCACCGCCCGCATCGCACATCACGGCGCCATCGTCAGCCGGTTGTGGATCGAGGATGCCGTGGCGCAGCAACTGACCGCGCAAGTGCTGGATGCGGGTCCGCACCTTGGCCCGCAGGTGACACACGCGCTGCTCACCGCAGATCTGGTGCGTTACGTCTTATCGCGTTGGGACCCTGTCGTGCCTGCGACTCCGGCTCGTAGCGCCGCCCGGACGGCCGCGGCGTAGGCGATACGGCGAGACGAGCCCGAGATTGAAGCTCCCCTAAACCAAGCATAATCACGCAGCGTCTTATGCTGGTGTGGAAAGGTGTGACGACTAGGCTCGTACTGGCGCTCCTGGCTGTGGCGGGTGCGGGCCTCTGGACGCCGTCCGCCGCCCAGGTCGCGGTCGCTGAGACGTCTGCGTTCTCAGTCGGCGAAGGTGCCCTTCCCATTGTTCTCGACGGCGAGTTGAACGATCCCGCGTGGCAGCGCGCCACGCCGATCACCGCGTTCCTTCAGCGCGATCCTCTCGATGGAGCACCGGCGACGCTGCGCACCGAGGCGCGCGTTGTCTTCGACGCGACCGCCATCTACGTGGCCGTTCGCGCCTTCGACGGCGATCCCGGGCGCATCGTCGGGTTCCTCACGCGACGTGATGAGGAATCGTCTTCCGACTGGGTGGACGTGCTGATCGATTCGTACCACGATCGGCGCACGGCATACCAGTTCGGCGTCAACCCGGTTGGCGTCAAGCGAGACACCTACTGGTACAACGATTCGAATCGCGACGACAGTTGGGATGCAGTCTGGGACGTCGTCTCCAGGCGCGACGCGGACGGATGGTGCGCCGAATTTCGCATTCCGTTTTCCCAGCTTCGATTCAGCGGAGCCGGTGACGGCCGCCTCGGGTTCGCCGTGATGCGTGACGTCGCGCGCTTGAAAGAGACGACGACGTGGCCGCTCCTTTCCCGGAATGCGAGCGGGTTCGTGTCGTCGTTCGGTGATCTGACGGGCGTCAGTATCGGGACAGCGTCGAAGCGGCTGGAGCTGGTGCCCTATGTCGTGGGAGAGATCGGCACCGTTCCGCTGGAGCCGGGAAATTCGCTGCAGAACAGCCCCGATCACGACATCGCGGTCGGCGTGGACGTGAAGTACGCCGTGACTCCCGCATTGAACCTTACGGCGACGGTGAACCCGGACTTCGGCCAGGTCGAAGCCGATCCTGCCGTCGTGAACCTCACCGCCTTCGAGACGTTTTTCTCGGAGAAGCGGCCGTTCTTCATCGAGGGCTCCGGCACGTATCAGTTCCAGTGCACCAACTGCGACCTGTTCTACTCGAGGCGGATCGGCCGGTCGCCGCGCGGCACCATCACGCTGGAGGAGGGTGAGTACTCGGTTCAGCCCGTGCAATCCACGATTCTTGGCGCAGCGAAGCTGACGGGCCGCGTAGGTGCTTTTTCAGTCGGCGTTCTCGGGGCGGTCACGGATGACGAATACGCGGACGTCGCGTTTCTGAGCGGGCCCACCCGCCAGATGGTCGAGCCCGGAACCTTGTATTCGGTGTCACGCGTGCGACGCGAGTTCTCGGATCAATCGTCGCTCGGCTTCATCTTCACGACGACCAACAGGCACATCGAAGAGCGCGTCTCGTTTCTGCCAGACAGCGCAATCACCGGCGGCATCGACTACGACTGGCGCATCGGCAAACGGTGGAGCCTGGAAGGCTACTGGGCGGGTAGCGACGTCAGCGGTAGCAGGCTTGCGATAACGGAGCTGCAGCGCAGCACCGTTCACAGCTTCCAGCGGCCCGATGCCACTCACGTCGAATTCGATCCGCTGGCCGACACGATGCGCGGCCATTCCGGCCGTGTCTCGTTCGGCAAGATTGCCGGCGAACGCACGCGGATGAACGTCGAGGTCGGTTACAAGTCGCCTGGCTTCGATGTCAACGACGTGGGCTTCCAGCCACGTGCCGACGAGATCCCGCAGCGGAGCTGGTTCCAATCGCGGTGGAACACGCCGGGCAAGTACACGCGAAGCATCGAGTTGAATTTCAACCAGTGGTCGACGTTCAACTTCGCCGGTGACCGGCTGGAGTTCGGGGGAAACATCAACGCGCACTGGGACTTTCAGAATCTCTGGGAGACCGGATTCGGCGTCAACATCAACGCGCGCAACTTCGACGACCGGCTGACCCGCGGCGGTCCGGGCGGGTACAACCTGCCCGAACGCGCCAGCTGGCAGTATTTCAACAGTGACGACCGCCGGGTCGTGAGTGTCAACTGGAACTCCGCGTTTGGCGGCGACGGCTACGGACGCTTCTTCGAGCTGCAGCCGGCCATTGTCGTCCGGCCGATCTCGTCGTTCTCGACCGAGGTCGGCATCAACTACAACAACAACATCAACGACGCGCAATGGGTCGAGGAAGACATCCAGCCGGATCGCACACGCTACGTGTTCGGACGTCTCGAGCAGAAGACTCACTCGCTCACGCTGCGCGTCAACTACACGATGACGCCCAATCTCTCCTTGCAGCTGTACGGGCAGCCTTTCATCAGCACGGGGAACTATGTCCGCTACAAGGAGCTGGTGGACGGGCGTGCCGAACGCTACGAGGACCGCTACGCGCCGTACAACTACGACGGCAACGCCGACTTCAACGTGTTGTCCTTCCGCACGACCAACGTCCTGCGCTGGGAATACCGTCCCGGCTCGACGCTGTTCGTCGTCTGGCAGCAGGGCCGCGAGGGCAGTGGCGAGCCGGGCCGGTTCGCTCTCGGGCGCGACTATTCCGATCTCTTTTCGACACCCGCTGCCAACACGCTGCTCATCAAGTTCGCGTACTGGATGAACCCCTAGCAGGTTGGCACCTGAACTAAGAACGAAGAACTGAGAACGAAGAACGAAAGGCGCGGGCTATACTGCGCTCGAATGAGGTTCGACCCGGAGTACGTGTCACAAGTCCTCAACGAGAACTTCGAGGATGCGAAGACACTCTTTCTCTCGCCGCTGATCGCCATCCACTACGCCCACCTCGTGATGCTTGCCGATCGCGGGATCCTCGACGCGGCGTACGCGCGGGCGATTCGGGAAGCGCTCGATTCCATTCCGCTCGACGCGATCCGCTCGACGCCGTACGATGGCACGTGCGAGGACCTGTTCTCGCACGTCGAGCGGCTTCTGATCGACGCCTGCGGTCAAGACACGGCCGGCCG
>JAICEG010000133.1 GCA_025924295.1 Vicinamibacteria bacterium | reverse complement strand
GGATCGTGGTCCTCCGGTCCAATCAGCACGTTGTCCATCGTCCGGGTGTTGCCGTACCAGCGCCTGAAGTACCCGACGTTCATCGACACGCGCGTCGCCAACTCGTGCTGCACGCTGGACGATATCTCCCAGTTGTATCCCCTGACGTTGGGAACCTCATCGTCGTAACGATTGGTGATGACGCTCTGGCCGAAGGTGTTGCTGCTCAGCGCTCCCAGCTCGTTCTCCTGCGGAAGGAAATCGCCGTTGAGGTCGGCCCACGTCCTGGTGGCATTGGTCGTGATGGACGCGGCGGGATTCGCCACGCGGGTGAAGTTGATGAGCAGCGGCGCCTCCAGGTAGCGGCCCGCCGTGAACTTGACCGCGGTCTTGCCATTCCCGAAGAGATCGTAGGACACGCCGAACCGGGGCGAGACGTCCTTCCAGTTGGGCACGTCGTAGACCGGATCGAACGTGACGTTCCGCGTGGGCACGTGGGGCCCAGGTCCCAACACGTGCTCGGGCACGTAGGAGTTGAAGTAGTCGTACCGGAGCCCGAGGTTCAACGTCATGTTGCGGATCGTCCATTGATCCTGCGCGTAGATGCCGACGTTGGCCTTGTTGATCTCACGCAGGAGGAGCGGTGTCGCCCAGACGGTGACCATGCGCGGCTGTCCGTTCAACAACGTCAGGAGCGTTCCGTTGTTGCTGATCTCCTGGGTCGTGTACGACTCCTGGTGCTGGAACGTGAATCCGACTTTCGCGTTGTGTGAGCCGGTGACGTACGACGCCGAGGCTCTGGTATTCATCTGCCAGGTCGCGTTCTGCCCGTAGGTCGAGCGGCTGTTCCCCCAGAAGTTGCCGGTGGACGACTCCTGGTACGACGGGTTGTTGCCGGCTATCGGCTGGAGGAACGTGAAGAAGTTCTTGTTGGCGACAGCGGCGCCAGCCTCGAGCAGAATCTTGTTCGTCATCGGCGAGTTCCAGCCGACCTGTCCGAGGTACGACGGAATCGACTTCGAGGCGTACGCCGCTTCCGGCGATGCCAGCGTCTGACCGAGCGAATAGCCGTAGAACGGCCGGTCCTGCTGGCCGTACTGATATTGCCCGGTGATCTTGTGTTTCGACGCCGCCTGCCACGTCAGCCGCAGGCTCTCGTTCCCGTTGGTCTCGATGTTGAGCGCCGGCTGTGAGGTGTCGGCCTCGTACCGCCACGGAACCGGGCTCTGGTTGTAGAACATCCCTGCCACGTACTGCTGTGCCGACCACGCCCGGACCGACACATAGAACCAGAGCTTGTCCTTCATGATCGGGCCACCGAGCCCGGGATTGATGTCGTAGATCTTGCGAACCGTGTTGACCGACAGCAGGCCCTGGGCCCGGAACTCGTCGGTCAGGTTGTCGCTCTGGAGGGAATCATTGGTGAACGCGCCGGCGACGGTGCCCCTGAAGGTGTTACCGCCTTCCTTCGGCACGATGTTCGTGCGGATACCGCTCATCTCGCTCTCGGCGCCCAGCCCGCTGGTCTCGAGGCTGATCTCCTGAACGGTTCCGTCGTTGGTGGCGATGGCGGTGTACTGGCCGCCCCGGCCCTGCCCGTTGTTGTACATCATGCCGTCGTAGAGGAGCTGCTGCTCACCGGGTCGCCCACCATGAATGGCAATCTGCGATGAGGTGAAGGCGCTCCCGCCGACATCCTGGTTGTTGACGACGACACCCGGAATCAGCACGCCGAGGTTGACGACCGATCTGCTCCCGGTCGGGACCGCATCGAGGACGTCACGCGTGACGACCTTCTGTGTCACCACGCTCTGCACGTCGACCGTGGACGCCTCGCCGGTGACGGTGAGCGTCTCCTCGAGATTGCCCACTTGCATGTCGACGTTGACGTTCGCCGTGAACGCCGCGGTCAGGAGGATGCCGTCACGCTTGACGGTCGTGAAACCGGGCAGCGTGAACGTGACGGAATACGTGCCCGGAACCAGATTGATCACCTGGTACCGCCCCGCGGAATCGGTGACGACCGTTCGGACTTTCTCGATCAGGACGGGGCTCGCAGCTTCGACCGTGACCCCGGGAAGGACGGCGCCGGACGAATCCCGGACGACGCCACCGATGTTGCTGTTGCTCTGAGCGTAGGTTGCTGCAGGTAGGAGTAGTAGGACGAGCAAGACTGCGAGGTTCGACATCAGCGAGTTGCGCACTGTGACCCTCCTGAGAGCCCTGGTTGTTTGGCGGCGATTCTAGCTAAAGAGCGACGTCTGGCAATCGCTCAATTTGGTGACGTGCGGCTCATGGCCGCACGGAGCAGTGCGACGACGCTCTCGCGAACCGGGGCAGCCGCGCCGCGTCCGCGCGCGCCCACGCCGTTGGCGACGTCGATCGGCGTCCGGCCCTGCTTGTCCTTGATGTCGACTCTGGCGCCGCGCTCGAGCAGGAACGCGATGAAGGACTCGGATCGGACGGTCACGGCGAGGTGCAATGCCGTCTGACCGTTCTCGCTGACGGCGTTGATGTCTGCGCCACGCTCGAGGCACAGTGTCGCAGCCTCGATGAAATCGGCTTCGGTCGCCTGCTTGTCCTCGAAGGCCGTGAATCGTCCCGCTCCGCCGAGGCCGGAAGCAAACATCAACGTTTCGGTTCCCGCCTTCGTTCTCAACGTCGGATCGGCGCCGTGTGCCAGCAGCACCCGCATCATCCCGACGTCGCCCTTCTTGGCGGCGCGCATGAGAGGCGTCGCGCCGGCGCCGAGCGTCCCGTCGCCGCGATCGTGCACCCGGACGAGGATTGGGGCATTCAAGATCACGTTTGCGTTCGCGCCATGCTCGAGCAGTGCCTTGGCGATCCCGACGGCGTCCAGTGAGCCCGTAGGTTTGGGCGTGGGCCGCCCCGGCGTGTCGGCGAAGGTGTTCAGGTCGACCGCGGCATAGAGCGGTGTCATGCCGGTGACGTCACCGATGTTCGGATCCGCACCCAGATTGAGCAGCAGCGCGGCCGCGTCGTAGTGGGCGTTGATAATCGCCACGTTCAGGGCAGTCATGTTGTCGGGATCGGTGGCGTTGAGATTGGCGCCGGATTCTGCGAGCGCCTTCACCGCGGCGGTCGCATTCTGCCGGGCCGCGTACATCAGCGGCGACCAATTGCCCTTGGGCAGCACAGTCAGTCGCGCCGACTTGCCGTCGCCATATTCTTCCCGCGGAAACGTCAGCGGATTCGATCGCCCATTGACATCAGCACCGCGTGCGACCAGTGCCTTGATCACGCCGGGATGGTTCTCGGCAGCGGCCCAGATCAGTGGCGTTTCGCCGAGGACCTGCTCGCGCGCTTTCACATCCGCGCCGCGCGACAGCAGCACGTTGACGGCATCGACGTGTCCCCCGCGTGCCGCCATCATCAGCGCGGTCTGTCCCTGGGGCAGCAGGGCGTTGACGTCTGCGCCGGCTTCGATCAGCGCTTCGACGACGGCGCGCCTGCCATTGAGCGCAGCGAGCGACAGAGGGGTGATGCCGTTGCGATTGGCCACGTTGGCCCGGGCGCCTGCTCTCAGCAGTGCCTGAACGCTCTCGACATCGTCCGCGCGCACGGCCCAGTGCAGTGCCGTGGTGCCATCCGCCTCGGGGGCGTTCACATCGACACCTTGCTTCAGCAGTGCACGCATGGCTTCCCGGTTCCCCGCTTTCACCGCGTCGATGAGGGGTGTACTGGCGGCCGTGACCACTGCCACCGCGCATACCGCGATCAGGCACGCGACGCTGCGATGCTTCATCAGTCCCCTCAGAAGAAATCGATCGTGCCGTTGCTCTCGCCGATCCGCTCGACCGGGCTCTCGTACTTCTGAGCGACGGTCAGCCACAGGTTGCCGACCGGCGTGCGCGGCGCCAGTTGAACGTGCCGGTGTCCCTTTCCGACGCCACCGCCGACCGCCACCATCGGCAACGGGTCGCTCGCGTGCTGATTCGGATTGCCCATCCCTCCACCGTAGAAGACGAGCGAGTGATCGAGGAGCGAGCCGTCGCCATCGGGTGTGGCGCGCAGCTTTTCCAGGAACCTGCCGAACAACTCGCTGTGGTAGGTGTTGATCCTGGCAACCTGGGCAATGTTGTTCGGGTCGTTCCCGTGGTGCGAGACCGTGTGGTGCTGCTCGTTCACGCCAAGCTGCGGATACGTGCGCGCACTCAGCTCACGATCGGTCATGAACGTGGCGACTCGCGTCAAATCGGCTTGATACGCGACTGCGAGGAGCTCGTACATCAGGGTGACGTGTTCCTCGAATGACTCGGGGATGCCGACCGGCAGTTCCGCGGTTGTGACGTTGGTGCTGTTGTAGGCCGCGGCCCGCTGAATCCGGCGTTCGATTTCGCGAACGTTCTGCAGATACTCGTCGAGACGTGCGCGGTCGCGAGCGCCGAGCTCGCGCTGGATGTCGCCGGCCTGCCTGCTGATGGCGTCGAGGACGCTCAGGTTGCGCAGCCGGCGCGCGTGGCGTTGTTCCGGCGTCCCGGGGCGGCCGAACATACGCTCGAATACCGTTCGGGGATTGAACTCCATCGGCTGCGGCGTCGTCGGCGAACTCCACGAGATGGTGTTGATGTATCCGCAGCTGAACCCGCTGGTGCACGCACCGATGTAACCGGTGAAGTCCGCCGTCGCCAGTTCGAGTGACGGGAACGGCGTCTCCTGACCGATCTGCCTGGCGACGAGCTGATCGACCGATACACCGGCGCTGACGTCTTCTGCTTCCGTTCTCTTGGGGTAGGCGCCGGTGAGGAACCCCGCGGCGCTGATCGCGTGATCGCCTTCGACCACTCCGGGATTGGCTCGGGTGAGATTGCTCACGACCACCAGCTGATCGCGGAATGTTTCCAGCGGCCTCAAGATTGGCGAGAACTCGAACCCGGTCCCGGGCGCAGAAGGAATCCATTGCTCCATGATTGCGCCGTTCGGCACGAACACGGCGCCGAACCGCATCAACGGTTTGGCGGCTGTCTTCGATTGGGCGGTGAGGGCGGGCACCATTGCATCGAGCAACGGCAGGGCAACAGTGGCACCCACGCCCCGCAGGAACGTGCGTCGGGGCAGCGATTTCTTGGTGATGAACATGGGTGTTACTGAGCCTCCATCTTGACGCGCATCTGGAACGGCACGCTGTTGACGACGCCGAGGATCAGGGACGAGAACTGATAGTCCTTCGCCGCCGCCTCTCGAAGAATCGCCCGAACGACGGGCATGTCGGGATGATCGAGACCTCGACCGAGCGCATAGACAAGAAGCTTCTCGGTCATCGTGCCTGCGAACAGCTCAGGACGTGAGAGGAGAGCCTTCCGCAGCGCGACCACGCCGTCGATGTGCGTCCCATCGGTCAGTTCGCCTGATGCGTCGATTGGCACCCCGGCGTCCTCGCTGCGCCACGCCCCGACAGCGTCGAAGTTCTCCAGCGCGAAACCGATCGGATCCATGATCTTGTGGCAGCTCGCGCATGCCGGATTCGCCCGATGCTCGGCCAACTGCTCGCGCATCGTCTTCGGCTTCTGGCCCTTTTCGTTCTCTCTGAGCGTGGGCACGTCAGGCGGTGGCGGTGGTGGCGGCGTGCCGAGAATGTTCTCCAGGATCCACTTGCCGCGTACCACGGGTGACGTACGCGTCGCGTGCGACGTCATGGTCAGGACGCTGCCATGTCCGAGCAGGCCCTTCCGCGCCTCGCTGGTCACCGGGACGCGCCGGAACTGGCTGCCATAGACGTTCGGCATCCCATAGTGCCTGGCCAGCCGCTCATTGACGAACGTGTAGTCGGCCCGCAGCAGATCGACGACGTTGCGATCCTCGCGCATGACGCTCTCGAAGAGCAGCTCCGTCTCGCGCTGGAAGGCGCGTCGCAGGTTGTCGTCGAAATCCGGAAAGTCGTCCGCGTGAGGTTGCGCGTTGCGGAGGTTCCTGAGGTGCAGCCACTGGCCGGCGAAGTTGCTGACCAGCGCCTCAGCCTTTGGATCGGCGAGCATGCGCCGTGTCTGTCGCTCCAGCACTGTCGCGTTCTTCAGCCGGCCCGCACTCGCTTCGGCCAGCAGTTCATCGTCCGGGATGCTGCTCCACAGAAAGAAAGAGAGACGTGATGCCAGCTCGAAGTCGCTGACGCGATACACGGTGCCCGGCTCGAGATTGGCAGGATCGCGCTCGACGCGAAAGACGAACTTCGGGCTCGCCAGGATGAGCTGCAGCGCGCGCTCGATGCCGACATCGAAGCTGCCCTCCTGTCGGCCGGTCTTGTAGAAGGCGAGCAGCGGCTGCAGGTCTCTGTCGTTGACCGGTTCCCGGAACGCTCGACGCGCCAGCGTCGAGACAATCTGCCTCGCGCAGGCCTCCTCGTTCTGTTGGCTCGTCGGACGGCAGGTGAAGATTCGACGTCGTGCTGGCGTGTTTCCCGGTCCCGTTGCGTTGAAGGGACCGGTGATCGTGACCATCCGGACATGAGGCCGGCCCGTCCAGTCGAGCGTGTCGAACGCGCTCTTGAGAAACGGCCTGAGCTTCGTGGCGTCCGCCGTCGGGGCGTTGCCGATGAAGGCGGCTACGACGTCGTGCGGCCCGGCGGTGACACGGATGCGAACGCCGAGCCGCTCGTCGATCGCGTCAGCCGTTTCCTTCGGTCGCTCGAACGCCGCCGCCAGATCCTCGGTGCCGCCGATCGTCGCATGGTGCACGCGCTCGCCGTCGATCGTGAGCTCGAACTCGTGCGGGTACTCGATGCCCCGCATGTTGTCGAAGTTGGTCCGGAACAGCCTGGTCTGGAGGACGTACTCTCCGTCGCGCGGGAAGAAGTGCGTGATGCGCGTGCCCCCGATCGTGCCGAGCGGCATCCCGTCGAGGTGCTGATTTTGAGAGACATCGCCACGCACGTGATACGTCTCGCTCAGCGTGCCTGTCTCCGGATCGCCGAACGCCAACTCGCCGATCTTCTCCGCCGCCGCGAGATAGCGCTCCTGCAGGGCGGGCGACACGTTGAGCGCATCGGAGATGTTGTCGAAGCCATACGCCGAATCGTCCGGCGGCAGCAGCGCGGCCACGTCCACGTCCATGTCGAGGAGATCGCGGACGGCGTTTGCGTATTCGGCGCGATTCAGCCGGCGAAGCAGCGGCCGCCCAGGATCGGGACGTGCGACCCACGCGCGATCGAGTTCGGTTTCGAGCGACGTCACGAACGTGTCCCGGGTGCGTGCATCGGGCCGTCGCACACCAGCCGGCGGCATCAGCCCCGCGCGCACCTTCCTGACGACCTTCTCCCAGATCTCGGCCGAGCCGGCGATGTCGTCGAAGTCGAGGCGGTCGAGCGCCAGGCCGGCGGTCTTCAGGCGCTCGTTATGGCAAGACACGCAGTACGTCTTGACGACGTCCCGATGCGCCGACGGGGGAGTAGCTGCCGGCCTGACGGCCGGCGCGCCCGGCGACTGGGGAAAGACCCAGGTCACGGCGCCGAGCCAGAGAGCGGCGACGATGAGCAGTTTGTTCCTCACGGCGCCGGCTTTATCTGCCGTTGCTGCCAGGCTTGGCGGTTCTGGCAGCCTGCTCTTCTGCGCGCGCTGCGCTCAGAATATTCCGCAGGCCGTAGTTGCCTTCGTGGCACGCGTATTCGAAGGGCCGCTGCGTCGTGTCCTTCTTCGACAGGTTCATCGCGAAGGTCCACGGCTTCGTCCATGTCGCCGGATCGTCGACGGTGACCGACCATTCGATGGTGCTCGGCCCGGTTGCTGTGAAGCGCTCGACGAGCCGCAGGGTCTCGCCATTGGCGTTGCGGTAGGCAATCTGGTCCTTGAAGTTGGTCGTTTCGACAACCAGCGTGTCGCCGTCCCAGCGGCCGCGCGCATCGCCCATGTAAGACCTGATGTTCTTCGCCACGTGCGGCTGGCCATCGAGGGGGATCACGCGAGTCTCGTGCACCATCTCGTACACGATCGCCACGAAGTTCGGCCCCTGTACGATCTCGTACGAGCTTCCGTAGATCGCCGGCATCATCGATCCCGGCAATCCTCGCGAGATGCATCGGTCGTAGAGGCTGCGGTCCTCGGGGGCGTCGGCCGGGCCCCGACCGCTTTTCTTTCGCGCCTCCGCCCGGGCCGCAGCACGCGCTCTCGCTTCAGGTGTTGTCGGTGGGATCTTTCCGTCGGTCGGATCCACGACCAGCCACGCGCGACTGTTCACCGCGTTCAGGTTCTCCCAGAAGACCTCGCGGTCGACGGGGCGGTCCTCGGCGACGGAGTTGGCGGCGGTGGCGTTTCGACGCGCGACCCGGAGCTCCTCCAACTCCTTTGCCGTGACGTCTTCGAGCCGGCGGCCTTCGAATTGAGCGGGCCTCTCGAACGGGATGCCGCTCTCGTCGCTATTCGAGTAGATGCCGCCGAGATCCGGATCGCCCCATGGAGTGCGCGCTGGTTTCCATGTCCTCGTCTGAGCTGTCGAGGATGCGGCTGCACCCGTTTGCTGTCCGGCGACTGGCGTCTGTGAAATGAAAACGGCTGCGCACGCGAAGGCGATCGCACCGAGGAAGGTAAGAAAGCGATGACCCATGGCAATGTCTCCTGCGGGGCCCCGAACGCCGATGACTCGATAAACCAGTATGAATCTCGGCGGATGGTAACACGCTGCCGGAGGGCTCGACGCTACAATCCGCGGTGGTGAGATCAGTCCTCTTCTGCGCCGTCCTTGCGGCATTTGCCGGTCTTGGCACGCTCAGCGCCGGCGCGGGTGGCCAACGGCCCTCACCCATTCAGGTAGGTCGGAGCGCGGCCGCAGCCTCGATTCCATATTCGGAGGCGAAGCCGATCCTCGAGCGGCTCGACGCGATCCTGCCAGCGGATCTCGCGGGCAGACCGGCATCGCGGATCGAGTCCGAGTGGGGCGCATGGGTCTCCCGCCGCAACCTCGACATTCGTGCCCGACTGGAGCGGGGCGACGAAGATTCGATCGTCAACTTTCTTCTCTTCGGCACCACCTTCACCAGGCAGCCGCGTGCGCTGAACGACAGCTCCAGGATTGGCGGCTCTCAACGGGACGCCGAGATCGTACGGGGCCGGACCGCCGATCTGATCGCCGCCATCGCCGCACCTGGTGCCAACGAGCGACTGCAGTTCGTTCGTGAGCTCGTGGACCGACGCGACATCGATCCGACGACGTCGGCTGGTCGCGAACAGGCGCGGCTCTACCTCGTTGATCTCATGGCACGGGTTGCCGGTGAGATCGACGGCTACGCCCGCACGATCGAGTCGGTGAGGTCGAGACCGGATGGCCCCGAGTTCGCCGTGCGATCGAGTCTGTATCGTGCCCGCGGGCTTTCCTCCGACACGTCGATCAGGCCGGACTTCGCGATCGATCAGGCGCTCGAGACGCTTGCAGCGAAAGGAATGCTCGTGGCAGGCTCCGTGCGACGGGTCGCCATCATCGGACCCGGTCTCGACTTCACCGACAAGTCCGAAGGCTACGACTTCTATCCCCAGCAAACCACCCAGCCGTTTTCGGTGATCAACTCCCTGCGCCGGCTTGGGCTGGCGAAGTCAGATGATCTGCGTCTCTCGACTTTCGACCTGAGTCCGCGAGTCAATCTCCATCTTCAGGCGGCACGGCGGCGTGCGGACATGGGAGACCCTTATGTGGTCGTGCTGCCGCGCGAACGTGATGGCCGATGGCGACCGGACCTGATCGGATTCTGGAAGTCGTTCGGCAGTCGCATCGGTGAGGAAACGACCGGCGCGCGATCGCCAGTCGACGGTATCGACGTGCGGGCGGTAGGCGTCCGCCCCGACGTGGTGTCGTCGATCGACGTGCGCGACGTGAACATCGTGGTGGAGCGGCTTGCGCCGCTGACCGACGATGAACGCTTCGACCTCGTCATCGCGACCAACATCCTCGTGTACTACGGCGTCTTCGAACAGTCGCTTGCGCTGGCCAACGTCGCGTCGATGCTGCGGCCGGGGGGATTCCTGCTCTCGAACAACGTGCTGGTGGAGTTGCCGACGACCCCCGTACACGCCATCGGTCACAGCCGGGTGATCTACTCCGACCGTCCCGACGACAGCGATGACATCGTCTGGTATCGCCGGCAGTAGCCGCGGCTACGATCTGAACACGCGCGAGAGAGGGATCTCGAGACCGGGCAGAAGCGATGTCGTGAGCACGTCGCTGGCTGAGGCGGACAGCTCGTCGACGCGACCGAAGCCATCGCCCTCTCGGCGATAGACACGGATCGCGTCGAGTTCAGGGTCGATCACCCAGTATTCCGAGACACCGGTTCGTTCGTAGAGTCGTCGCTTGACCGTTTCATCTCGCTTGCGCGTGCCTGGTGACCCGATCTCTATGACCAGTTCGGGCACGCCGCGCACGTGCAGCGTGGTCAGCGCCTCGGCCGCCCGCTCGTTGGAGAGGTAAAGGAGATCCGGCTCCACGACGTCGAACATCGAGAAGACCACGTCGAACGGTGCATGAAACAATCGCCCGATCGGGTGTTGTTCCAGCCAGCTGCCGATCAATACGGTTAGGTTGAGCGACACGGTCTGGTGTTTGGTATTCGGTGACGGCGTCACGTAGTGCTCCCCGTCGATCAACTCGTGTCGCAGCCCGTCATCGGGAAACTGCACGAAGTCGTCGTAGGTGAGCTTCACGCCAGGGGAGGACGGCGTTATCGGATCGCTCCCGGCCATGCGCTCATTCTAGGATCGGGTGCGCGAACCGTGCCATTGGAGATTTCGGCCTTACCAGGCGCGAGAGCGACAGCGCCACGTCTCGAGTACGCCGTTTCTGCGGTGCGGCATTCGCGGGAAGTGCGTATTATCTGCATCTGAAGGCTACGACCATGCGACATCTCTTCTTCTGCGGCTTGCTCGCCCTGTTCGGCGGCTCCCTTGTTCACGGACAGAATCAGCAGGCCGACTTTAACAAGCCGTTTCCACCGCACAAGGTGATCGGCACTGTCTACTACGTCGGGTCCGAACAACTGGCTTCGTTTCTCATCACGACGCCCGACGGACACATCCTCGTCAACAGCAGTTTCGAGACGACCGTCCCGGTGATCCGTGCGGCGGTGGAGAAGCTGGGCTTCAAGTTCACCGACATCAAGATCCTGATCGGCAGTCACGCGCACGGCGACCACATGGAAGGAGATGCGCTCGTCAAGGAACTGACGAAGGCGCAGGTCATGGCGATGGAGCAGGACGTGCCCGCACTTCGCAACATGCGGCCGGGAGGCAAGGAGCATCCCATCGATCGCGTGCTGAAGGATGGTGACGAGATCAAGCTCGGTGGGACCACGATGGTTGCCCACAGGACTGGTGGCCACACCAAAGGTTGCACGACGTGGACGCTGCGGACGCAAGACGCTGGCAAGGCTTACAACGTTCTGATCTCCTGCAGTATTGGTGTCAATCCGGGATACGTGCTCGTCGACAACAAGGACTATCCCGAGATCGCCGCCGACTACGTTCGCAGCTTCAAGGTGATGCGCTCGCTTCCCGTCGATGTGTTCCTCGGGG
>JAICEG010000132.1 GCA_025924295.1 Vicinamibacteria bacterium | reverse complement strand
TCCTGATCTACTTCACGCTGCTCAAGACGTGGACGGTGACGAGCCTCAGCTTCATCAGCGTGTTCACGCCGGCGATTGCCTTGATCCTCGGGTTCGTGTTCCTGGACGAACGGCCGACGCTGTGGACGTGGGTTGGCGCCGCGCTGGTTCTCGGTGGCGTGACGTTGGCGTTGATGCCGGAGACACGCACGGCCGGTCTAGAAAGCAAGACCCGCCCTACGTGATAGGTAGACCGACAGTGTAGGCCGGGTCCTGCTCTTCGGACCCGGCAGCGTCTAACTATTTCTTCTCGGGTCCGGTCCCGCCCGGCGCAGAACCGCCAAGGAAGAGACGCGATCCGTCGGCGAGGACGAAGTTCCGGCCCACGGCCTTGAGCGTACCGTCCTTGGCGCGGTATCCCTCGATGGTCAGCTCGGTACCGATCGGCACGGTGTTCTTCGTCACGCCCATGCGAATCAGCTGATTCGGACTGCCGCCCTCGACCAGCCACTCCGATACCTTGCCATCCGGCTCCTTCACGGTGATGTGAAACCAGGAGTGCGGATTCACCATCTCCCACTTGACGAGCGATCCCTTCAACGTCAGCGGCTTGTTCACGTCGAACTCGGCCGCGAACGCGTGGTGCGCACGCGCCTGCCCGACGCTCAGCAACAGAGCTGCACAGGCAACCGCTACTGCAAACTTGGCTCGCATCTCAGTTCGACCCTTTCTTTTCTGCGGCGGCCTTTTCATCGGCACGCGCGCCGGCCAGGATGTTCGCAACGCCGTAGTTGGTCTCGTGGCACGCGAACTCGAAGATTGGTCCCCCCGTCTTCGCCAGCGGCGCTTCCGCGCTCCACGGCCGATCCCACGTTGCTGGATCCTCGATCGTGTATTTGTAGTCAATCACGTCGTCAGCCACACGGGTGAAGCGCTCGGTCACCTTCAGGTTCTCGCTGGAGCCCTGAAAGGGATTCTTGCCATTGAAGTTCGTGGTTTCGACAACCAGCGTGTTGCCCTCCCATCGGCCACGCGAGACACCCACCCATTGCCGGACGGTCGGCGCTGCCTGCGGGCGGTTGTCGAGCGGGATGATGCGCACGTCGTGGATCATCTCGGTCAGGATCATCACGTAACCCGGCGACTGCACGATCTGGTAGTTCGCGTTGTAGCCGGCGTTTCTCAGCGGGGGGCCGGCGCCACCCATGATGATGCAGCGCGATCCGATCGGCATGTTCTGCACCTGATCGTACTGGCCGCCCATCGCCTTGCGGGCCGCTGCACGTTCGGCAGCGCGCCTCTGGCCTTCGTTGTTGACCGGTGGCATCCGTCCATCGGGTGGATCGACGATGAGCGAGGTCCGGAGACTGCGCGCGATCGTCGACTGGCTGCGATCGAGACCGAACTGGCTGAAGTCGTAGTGCACGTCAGCGGTCGTACCCGGCTCGGTCTGCTCCGCCTCACGCGCCGCAGCCGCCTTGATCGCCGCTTCGGCTTCGTCAGGAGTGTAGAACTCCTTGGTGACACCCTTCGGCCGTTCGAGCGGCACGTAGGTAGAGTTGGTCCAGAAGCCCTGAAGGTCTGGCTGGCCATCCGGCGTCTTGGGCGGTGTGTACGCCTTCGCCGGTGCCGCGGCTCGCGCGACGGGCGCAGCCTTCGCCGCTGATGCAGCAGGAGCTTGTCCGGCCAATGATGCGGACAGGACGACCGCCACGGCCAGCGTGGCGACTCCAATCGAAACGAGAGATCGACGGTTCATCAGACTCTCCATTTCATCTACTTACTTGGCTGCTTCTTCAGATGTCCATATAAGAGTTCTTCCGCGAATTCCACGCACCTGAACTCGAGGATCTGCGCATTGGCTTCCACCCGTCGGTACAACGGCATGCTCATCTTCCACGGCCGCGTGAAGACTTTCGGATCGTCGACGGTCACCTCGTAGGTGAGCGTCTCCGGGCTGCGGGCCGTGAAGCGCTCGACGACGTGGAGGGCCTCGCTGTGGAAATTACCGGCGCGATCGAACCAGCTGAGGTCGTTGAACCCTTTCGTGTCGACGACGAGCGTCTCACCTTCCCAGCGCCCATTCGACCAACCCATCCAGCTGTCGGCCGGTGCCTCCGTCTGATCGGTCATGTAGACCGTCCGCAACGCCCCGGCGTACTCGTACACGAGCATGACATGCTTCTGGCTCTGGATGATCTGAAATGGGAACGGCATGTAGGTGGCCCGCGGCACACCCGGCAGGTAGCACTTCACCTCGGGATCGAGCTTCAGCCGGTTGGCGCGGTTCTCATTCCGCTTGGCGAGCGCTTCAGGTCGATACGGGAGCAGGCCCCCCTCGACCACGCCCAGGCCCGCCGGTATCGCACCGGCCGCGCCAAGCTCCACAGGGCCGGGTGCCGCTGAATGCGCCTCGATGTCCCAGTGAGCCGTATTCATCGCCTGCCAGATGCCGTTGAGATTGGGCTTGCCGTCCGGCGCACGCGGCGCGCGGTAGCCCGGCGCCTGCGCCGTAGCGAGCGTGGCGCCGAACGCAAGAGCCGCAGCAACCGCGAGGCACGTCAGCTGAACAGAGATCCGGTTCCGCATTACCTGGAATCCTTGGTTGCGGCCTCAGCGGCCTGCTTTTCTTCGAGTCTGGCGCCGACCAGAGTGTTGTAGAGCCCGTAGTTCCCCTCGTGACAGGCGTGCTCGAACAGCGGCCCGCTCGTCTTCCGCATCAACGCCTCGGCCGACCACGGCTTCTCCCACATGGTGCGATCGTCGACGGTGAAGTTGTACTCAATCGTGTCGTCGGACGTACGGCGCAGCCGCTCGACGACCTTCATATTCTCGGTCGAGCCTCTGAACGGATTCTTTCCGTTGAAGTTGGTCGTCTCGATGACGAGCGTGTCCCCTTCCCACCGTCCACGCGAGAGACCCACCCACTGACGCACCTGCTCCGGCGGTTGCGGCCGGCCATCAAGGGGGATGATGCGCACGTCGTGGATCATCTCGGTGAGGATCATCACGTAGCCGGGCGCCTGCACGATCTGGTAGTTGCTGTTGTAGCCGGCGTCCATCATGGGAGGCCCTGGCCCCGCGAAGATCACGCATCGATCGTCGAGCTGGTTGCTCTGCGCCGAATCCCATCGACCTCCGAGGCGCTTGGCCTCCTCGGCGCGCGCCGCCAGGATCCTCTTTCCTTCGGCCGTCACCGGCGGCAATTTTCCATTGGGCGGGTCCACGATGAGCGACGTGCGCAACGTCCTCGCGAGCGTCGACTGGCTTCGATCCAATCCGAACTGAGAGAAGTCGTAGTGCACGTCGGCAACCGTACCTGGTTCGGTCTGGGCAGACTCGCGTGCGGCGGCAGCTTTCTCGACGGCGGCCGCCTCCTCCGGCGTATAGAACTCCTTTGTCACCTTGTCCGGCCGCTCGAGCGGCGTATACGTGGAGTTCGACCAGAAGCCCTGGAGATCGGGCTGACCATCGGGCGTGCGCGGCACTTTGTAGTCCGTCCGCTGCGCCGTCACTGTGACGGCAGTCAATGCGACGGCCACGAGCGTGCCGAGCAGTCGGGCGGTCATTGCCCCTCCGGCAGCGCGTACGCGAAGAGCGCACTTCCCGCTGCGATCGTCACGTACTGCCTCCCGCCGACCGAATAGCTCATGGGTCCCGCATTGACCTGTCCACCAACGGAAGCCTTCCATAGCAACTCCCCCGTTCGGGCATCGAGCGCGAAGAAGTACCCCTCTCTCCCGCCGCTGAACAGCACATCACTCGCGGTCGTCAGCACGCCGCCCCAGGTGATGTCGTTCATGCGGTATTCCCACTTCGGTTCGAGCGTGTTCGGGTCGTACGCTCTCACGACACCGTACGCTTCGTCGTCGTTGTTGAAGAACTGCTGCAGGTTGACTTGTCCCATCGTCGTCTGCCTGGTGTTGACGCCGACAGGTCGCGGGCTCAGGCCTTCGGTGACGATCGTGCCCGTGTTCTCCCAGTGCGCGACGTAGAACAACCCGGTCCTCGGGCTGAACGATGGCGGAGCCCAATTCGTCGCCCCGTGCACGTGCGGCTGAATCAACGTGCCTTCCGGCGTCGGGACCTTGCCCGGCACACGCTTCGGCCGCCCCTTGTGATCGAAGCCGTCCATCCAGTTGACCTTCACGTATGGCTTCCCGAGCAGGAACTCACCGGTCGTGCGATCGAGCACGTACATGAGGCCGTTGCGATTGGCCCACAACATCACCTTGCGCGGCTGACCACGGAACGTGATGTCAGCCAGCACGGGCACCTGCGTCGAGTCGTAATCCAGCTCGTCGTGAGGCGTGAACTGGTAATGCCACTTCAACTTGCCGGTGTCGGCGTCGAGCGCCACGACGCTGTCGCTGTACAGGTTGTCGCCTAGTCGCGACCGGCCATCCCAGTCGGGCGCCGGGTTGCCGGTGCCCCAGAACGTCAGGTTCGTTTCCGGATCGTAGGCGCCGGCGTTCCACACGCCCGCGCCACCGGTCTTCCACGAGTCGCCTGACCACGTCTCGTTGCCTGGCTCGCCTGGTGCGGGGATCGTATGGAAGCGCCACACTTCCTTTCCCGTCTTCACGTCGAAGGCAGCGACGATGCCGCGGATGCCCATGTCACCGCCGGCGGTCCCGACCATCACCTTGTCTTTGACCACCAGCGGCGAGAGCGTGATGGAATAGCGTTGCGCCGCGCTGGCCACCACGGTGTCCCAGATCAACGTGCCGCTCTTCGCGTCGATGGCGAGCAGGTGCGCATCGATCGTGCCCATGAAGAGCGTGTCGCCCAGGATCGCGAGACCGCGGTTGACGCGACCGCAACACGTGCGCGCGTCCGGCGAGGGTTGATGCGAGTACGTCCAGAACACACGGCCGGTCGCGGCATCGAGCGCGACGACGTCGTTCGGCGCCTGCACCGTGTACAGCACGCCGTCGACAACCAGTGCGGTCGCCTCGAACTTCTCGAGCGACCGCGCCTGCCACACCCATTGCAACTGCAGGTTCTTCGCATTCGCCGGCGTGATTTGCGTGAGCGGACTGAACCGCTGATTGTCGAGCGTTCCCGAATAGCTCAACCAGTTGTGCGGCTCGCGCGCGGCGTTGAGGACCCGATCGAAGGTGACCTGCGCCTGCAGCGAAGCGGCGGCCACGAAGACCAGAATGCCCGTGCGCATCATCATGGCCGGGCGCCCTTGAGCGATACCAGGTAACTGACCACGTCGGCGGTCTCCTGAGAATTGAGTCGATCCTGATACGACGGCATCGGGGTTGATGCGAAGCCATGCTCACGAAGGTCGGCCTTCACGAACGACCGCAACTGCTCCTTCGCATCGAGCAACTGCACGGTGAACGTGTCGTGGTTGAGCAAGCGGCCTGTGACCTTCGTGCCGTCGCGCACCGTCACCGTGTAGAAACGATTCGCGGGAAGCACTTCTGCGGCCGGCTCGCGCAACGACTGTTCGAGCTCGATCGTCCGGCGCAGCTGCCCGACGCGACTCAGGTCGGGACCGAGACGTGAACCAGTGCCATTGACGCGATGGCAGGTCGAGCATTCGCCCTTGCCATCGAAGATCGCCTTGCCGCGTGCGGCATCGCCGGTCGCTGCACCACTCCGCCGCGCTGCCGCGACGGACCTGAGATACGCCACGATCTTGACCGCCTGCGCCTCCGAGACGTTGGTCGCCGGCATCGGTGTATTCGGGATGCCGTTGCGAATGATGCCGACCAGTTCCTGATCCGTGAACGGCCGTCGAAACTGACCACGCCCGAGATCGATGCCGGCAATCTGATCGCCATCGGGGCCGTGACAGGTGGCGCACGTATTCCGAAACGCACGACCGCCGTCCTCGATATCGAAAGCTGTGGCGTGCTGGGCGGAGAGCGAACCGTCCGCCAAGAGAAGACCGGCGGCAACGAAGATGAGAGCCACGTAGACGGGCCGCATGTCAGCTTGCGCCGGCACCGGGTGCTCGCGGTCTCTTCAGGCGCGTACCGTGAAAACCCGGAAGTCCTGACGTGGCGGCATATTAGCTGCCCCAAATAGAGGAGATCAACATCCCGGATCTAGGTAGCCGGGCTGGCAAGGCGGATCGCCCGCTACCTCTGCGGCTTGTCGTAGGTCACGGTTTTCCGCTGGTTTTCGAGCACTGCTTCCTTGTCGCCCGGGTATCAGTACTCGAGGTGACAACGCTACTGGGTGCTGGTCGGGCTCGCCGGGATTTCCGGGATCTGCTCGTTCGGGTACCAGTACTGCCGGTGACAGCTCTCGCACGCCACTTCAATCTGTTCACCGATCTCGAAGACCTTCTGCGAATCCCTTGCGTCGATCGCCTGCAGGACCGCGACGCCGGCATCATGGAGATTCATTGCGCGCATCTGCCACGAGGCGGGGTCCTTGTTGATCAACTCCTCCATCTCCGACGGTTCGAGCTCGACGCCAGGCGTCTCGGACTTCTCGCCGGGACGCGCCACGTGACGACCGGGCATCATCAAGAGGTTTGCCGCCTCGGTGAGCGCGACCGCGCCCTGGCGCACCTTCTGCCACTCCTCGTCGTTCTTCGGCGCCGTATCGACGGTTCCTGCGGAACTCTGGACGGTCGTGACCGAGAGCCACACGACGTCGGCCGATGGGTCCACGATCGACAGCATGAGTTCCTTGATCGTGGCGGTCGGCGCATAGTGCGGCTGCACAGGGTCGGGAGCTTCTGCAGGTGGTGCTGGTAGTGGAGCCTGACAGGCGGCGATCGAGATCAGCAGTCCGAGCGATGAGATGAGCACTCCGACGTAAACCGTCTTTCGCATGATCGGACTATACCGTTGCGACTCAGCACGGTTCCTGAAGTGTTGTTAAATTCTTCGTCAGGATCGTTCTGACTCGACCGCTCACTGACGGTCGGGCACGCGACACGAGCGCGAAAGGTGATAGCGGTTGTCGGCGAATGTCCGGTATCCCCAGTCGAATGCGCCACGCAGGATCGGGATCACCGACAGGAGATAGATCGGATAGGTCCACCAGATTCGACGCATCACAAATCTGTACGCATCAGCGCCGCGCAGTTGCCGGCCGTCGCCGAGCAGCAGACGGAGGTCCGACAGAAGCTCGTCGTCGGACAGGCCGCCGAGTCGCTCTCGGACCCACGTTTCCTGCAGCGGCGCGATCTCGAAGCCGCGCCGCCGCAGTGTCTGTGCCCAGTACTCGACCCACGTGCGGCAGAAGCCGCACGAACCGTCGAACAGGACCCATCCAGCGATCACGCCGACTCCTCGTCCAGCAAGTCCGCGATGCCGTCCCTCACTCGCTCGGACGTGACTCCCCAGCGAGTCAACAGGGCGCTCGCGCGTGATTCACGACCGAGCAGCGCCAACAGAAGATGGCCGATCCCGATCGTCTCATGTCCCAGGCGATCTGCTTCTGTCGTGGCGGCCAGCAGGATCGTTCTGGTCGCACCACTGAACGGAATCTCAACTGAATACGGAATGCGTGTGCCGCCAGAGCGTGACGTGGCTGCGGTCCGTGCGGCATCCAGAGAGACGTGCGCCCGCTCGAATACCTTGATCCGCGAACCCTGCTCCGCGCGAATCGATCCGAGCAGAATGTGCTCGGGATCGATTGACGTGCTTCCTCCCTTGCTCGCCTCATCGCGGGAAAAGAAGAGCGCCAGGCGTGCCTTCGATGTGTAACGCCCGAACTCATAGTCAGCGATCGGAACGTCGGGTTCGTTTGCCGAGAGTCGTTGCACGTGCGTCTTCAAGTCGCGCCAGCTCGCAAATCCGTACTCACGACCGAGTGTGTGTTGAGCCGTGGACAGCTTGGCCTGCGGATCCCGTAGCCGCAGCGCGCGCAGCAGGACCTTGGCTTGTCTTCTCAGATGATCGAAACTGGGGCGTTCCGGCAGTTCGCGAGACATGACTCCTCCGTAAAGCCCGGTGTCCGCTGGCGGGCAAGAGGGTGTCGATGCTCGGATGAACGGAAAGCGCAGGTGGGATGGTCCCTTTCCGCGGACAGGGTGCACCCTGCGTTGCACTCGGCATGTTACACGATTCAGTATTGGGCAACCAGCCACTAGAATGCGTGGCGTGGATGCACTGCGGGCGTTGCCGTCCGTCGACGCCCTGTTGCGCGACGCGCGAATCGAAAGCGTGATCGAGCGCCACGGCCGTTCGGTCGTGACCGCGGCCATTCGTACGGTCCTGGCAGCGGTTCGCGGCGAGATCGCGTCTCACGCGGCCGGAACGAGCGACGCGGGGCTGATCGATCGCATCGCGCTCGAAGTCGAGAAAGCGGTGACCCCGTCGCTGCGACCGGTCTTCAATCTGACCGGTACGATTCTCCATACCAACCTGGGACGCGCGCCGCTGCCGCCGGAGGCAATCGAAGCGGTCATCACCGCCGCGCGCGAGCCGAGCAACCTCGAGTTCGATCTCGACACCGGGAAGCGCGGCGATCGTGATGATCACGTGGAGGCGGCGCTCTGCCGGCTGACGGGCGCTGCCGCCGCGACGGTCGTCAACAACAACGCCGCAGCCGTGCTGCTCGTGCTGAACACGCTGGCGGCCCGCAGGGAGGTTCCGACCTCGCGCGGAGAGCTCATCGAGATCGGTGGTTCGTTCCGAATGCCGGACATCATGAAGCGAGCCGGCTGCACGCTGCGGGAGATCGGCACGACCAATCGCGTACACCTGAGCGACTACGCCGACGCCATCGGGCCGAAGACCGGGCTCGTGATGAAAGTCCACACCAGTAACTATGAGGTCGTCGGATTCACAGCGAGCGTGCCCGAGCCTGAGCTGTCAGCGCTCTGCCGCGAACGCCGTGTACCGTTCGTCGTCGATCTTGGAAGCGGCACGCTGGTGGACCTCGCGCACTACGGCCTGCCCCATGAACCGACACCGTCGGACGCGCTCGCTCATGGCGCTGACGTCGTGACCTTCAGCGGCGACAAGCTGCTTGGCGGTCCTCAGGCTGGACTCGTTGTCGGACGCGCGGACCTCATCGCCGCGATCAAGCGCAACCCGCTTCGACGCGCGCTGCGCGTCGACAAGATGACTGTCGCGGCTCTCTCGGCGGTGCTGGCGCTTTACGCCGATCCGGATCGCCTCGAGCGGTTGCCTGTGATCCGTCTGCTGCGAAAACCGGTCACGGATATTCGCGCGCTTGCTGAACGCCTGCTCGCACCAATGACCGCGGCGATGGCTCACGCCGCACACGTACGGGTCGTTGACTGTCAGGGTCAGATCGGCAGCGGCGCGCTGCCCACCAGAACGGTTGCGAGCGCAGGACTCGCCATCGAGCCACTCGCCCGGCGCGGCGCCGGGCGCATGCTGCAACAGATCGCGGTGGCGTTCCGGCGCCTGCCCGTCCCGGTCATCGGACGCATCCAGGACGATGCGCTCATCCTCGATCTGCGTTGTCTCGAGGACGAGGCTCGCTTCGCTGCGCAACTCCCGGAGTGGCGAATCGCCAACTGAACAGAAATTCACTGCGCATCCTTGGAATATCAGTTCGGGCATCGTGCGCGTCAAAACAGCCGGTGTTCCGGACGCGCGCTGTTCGCTCACGGGATGGTCCGTCCGGATTCGAACGCAACGAAACGAGAGACAGAAACCGTCCCGTGCGACCTTGCAAACTTTCAGGAGTTGATTTCCGTCAAAGAGCACAAGTTCGGCGCTCGTGCTCAGTGGTACAAAGGCTGCACGGCGCACGGCGCAGGCGTGACTGTTAACCCTGCTCGTTCGTCCTACGTAGTCAGGTAAACGGACAGTTTCGCGAGGCGGGACGCCGGCGCGCGGCAACGCACCGACGCCCCTGATCACAACCCGCAGGTTAGGGCTGCGGGCCGGACTCTACCCAGTATAGGTGAGGCCAGCCTGCGGTCGAAGGACAGGAGGCTGGCCATGTCGAGCGCAGCTGCGATCGTCGCCTGTGCGCTTGCGGTATTGGGGGAGAGCGAGCGCACGATGCCACGCATCGCGCTCGTCGATGTTCCTCCGATCGGCACGTCGGCTCAGGTAGAGGCATACGTCCGCCAGTCGGACAGAACGATCTACCTCGTGACCTCGTCCCAGGTGTTCCGGGACGCGATGCGTGCGAGGGAGGAGTGCGGCGACCGGCTCTCGGTCAGAAAACTGGCCAGCATCCTCGCCCATGAGGAATGGCACATCGAGAACGGCCCGGACGAAAAGGGCGCCTACCAGGCACAGCTCACGACTCTCATTCGAATTGGCGTTCAGCCTGGCAGCGGGCTCTACGCCAGCGTGGTGCGGTCGATGCAGGCGGTGCTGAAGAGACAGCGTTACGACAGACCGGACATCGTCGTCGCGGACAACCGATGATGTGCCGCACGAGTACGGACGGACCGGCACGAGGCGCGAGTCATCGCTGAGCGACGGGCACCTCGGGCATGACCTGGTAGGTGCGCATGAAGCGTCGATCGATCCGATCCTTCCAGCGCCACACCCATGCGCCTTCGAAGGCGAACGGACCTCGCGAGGCGATCGCATAGCGATCGCCGGTCGAGATGAGCGAGAGAAACTGACGCTGCGGACGATACGCCTCGAGCGGCTCGCCCCGCAGCGCACGCCGAAGGTTGCCTGCCAGCGGAGGGCCCTGCCGAACGGCAAACACACCCGACTTGGGACGCGGATCGTGCACCATCGAGGCGATGTCACCGGCGGCAAACACGTCGGGGTGTGAGGTCGACTGCAGTGTCCGCGAGACCTGCACGAACCCGTCACGGTCCACCGCAAGACCTGACTCGCCGAGCCAGGGCGCCGCCGCAGCCTGGGTCGTCCACAGCGTCTCATCGATCTCCTGCGAGCGGCCATCCGCCGTGCGTATGGTACTGGCGGTCACCTCGACGACCGGGCTCCCGCGATGAACGTGGACGTGCCGTTCGGCGAGCACTCGCTCGAATCTCCGGCGCACTGAGGCGTTGTGCGTGGGCAGGATCTGCTCGCCATCAGTGAAGAGGTGGTACTCGAGCCGGGCGTCACGAGCGCCCGCTCGTGCCAGCATCATCTGCAGCGAGTACTGCACCGCCAGCAACAGCTCGACGCCTCCGGCTCCCCCACCCACGACGGCGATGCGCTTCGGCGAATCGTCGGCGTTGATGCGATCGGTCAGTGCCGACCAGCGTTCGAGCAACCGATCGATCGGCTTGACCGCAACAGCGTGATCGGCGGCGCCCGGCACTTCCAGGTTGGGAGTCGATCCGATATCGATCGACAACACGTCGTAGGAGATCGGCGGCCGCTCTCTGAGCCGAACCTGCCGGCTCTCCAGATCGAGACCGATCGCCTCGTCGAACACCGCGCGCGCCCGGGCAAAGCGGGCCAGCGGCTGAAGATCGATGTACGACTCGTCTCTCGTGTAGTGACCGGCGATGAGCCCGGGCACCATGCCGGAATACGGCGTGTCCACCGCGCGCGAGATCAACGTCAGTGAGACGCCGGGGATCGGCTGCGCGCCGAAACGCCTGAGCACTTCGACGTGGCTGTGGCCGCCGCCGAGGAGGACGAGATGCTTCG
>JAICEG010000131.1 GCA_025924295.1 Vicinamibacteria bacterium | reverse complement strand
GAGATCTTGACGTCGAGCCCTTCCTCGATCGCTTCCTTCGTGAAGTAGGCGCCCCATTCCCAGAGCATGATCGCGACGTCGACCGGGCAGGGAGCCGGATTCACGCCGAGTGAATCGTATCCGCGATAGACGATGGGACGGATGTAGCAGGCCTTGAACCCGTTGACGCGAATCAGATCCAGCGTCGCATCGGTCAGCGTCTGTTGATCGAAGGGAACCTCCATCCGGTAGATCCGTGCGGAGTCCATCAGCCGCCGCATGTGCGCGTCCAGCCTGAAGCAGGCAGGGCCCTGACGCGTGTCGTAGCAACGGGCGCCTTCGAACACTGCGCTGCCGTAGTGAACGACGTGCGACGCGACGTGGATCTTGGCGTCCGCCCAGTCCACGAGCTTGCCGTTCATCCAGATCTTGCCGGTCCCGGGAAAAGACATACGACACTCCCTTCGATCGCGATTGCCGTCAACTTCCAACTGCCAACTGCCAACTCCCAACCCCCAAAACCGAGCCGAGGACGAAGCGCCTTGGGAGTTGGGAGTTGGAGATTGGTAGTTCAGAACGATCGTAACCCGGGTTTCCGGGAAATGCCCAATGTCAGCAGGACATCAGGGGTGGGACGAGATCCAGGTTCACGGTTCAGACTTCCTGTTCCGGGTTCCGGTTCTTCGTTCTGAGTTCTAGTTCTTAGTTCTTAGTTCCGGGATTCGCTACCCAATTCAGCGGCATGTTCGTGATGCCCGTCGGCCCGGTGAGCGGCGGGGCAGATGCCAGCGGGTCGGGCCAGTCGAGGTACTGCCGCTCGCGCGCCCGGATTTCTCGATACCGGCGGAAGGTATCCCGTGCGCTTTCCAGCCCGACCAGCGACCGCCACGTCGTTCCGCGAAACGTGTGGGCCATCATGCGTCGCGCGTTCCGGACGACGAATCCAGGATGCAGTCGCATCGCGGCCGGGATGTGCCGCACCTTCATCCAGCGCTCGGCCTTCCAGCGCATGAACTCGATCTCCTCGGCATCGAGGTGCGCGCTGCGCGTAACGGCCGACGTCCCGTCGTACTCCTCGACGCGTGTGTTGACGATGAGCCCGCGCTCGCGGAAGTCGTTGGTCATCGGCGTGCCGGGATACGGGGTCGGATGCTGGATGTAGGGCCAGTCCACGTACTTCCGTGCGAACGCGAGATTGGTCTCGATCGCCGCAGGCGTATCGTCAGGGTTGCCGACGATGAGGCCGCCGACGATCAAGATCCCATGTCGACGGAGAACGTCGACGGCGGCCTGCGTCGTGTTCTGTGCGCCGCCCATCTTGCGGCGGCTGTTCTTCGCGGTCGCCTTCAGGAAGACGAGGTCGTCCGCCAGCACGTTTTCGATGCCCAGGAAGACGTAGCGGAACCCGGCCTTTCGCATCAGCGGAGCGAGCGTGTCTCCATGCGTTGCGAACGCGGCCGTCATGCCCTGAACGAGGTACTGAATATCGTGCAGACCGTGCTCGATGATCGCCTGGCAGAGCGACTCGAATCGCGGGACGTCAATCGTGATGTTGTCGTCGACGAGGAAGATCGAACGGGCGCCGCGCGCGCGCGCATCGGTGATGTCGGCAATGACACGATCGATCGTGAAGCGGTGGAAGTTGCGCCCGCGCATCTCGATGATCGAGCAGAAGCTGCAGTCGAACGTACAGCCGCGCGACGTCTCGATGACATCGATCGGACGTCCCATCATCGTGTAGCCCGACAGCACACGGCCGGCGCGGGCAGGCGGACGTATCTCCCCGCCATCCAGCGATGCGACAGAACGCGGCGGGTTGCGATGGAAACCGTCGGCGCTTCGGAACCAGAGCCCGGGAATTGCCGAGAGCGGGTTGTTGCCGTCGAGCGCGCGCACCAGGTCGCGGAACGTCAGGTCGCCTTCACCGCGCACGATGAAGTCCACGCCAAGCGTGGGGTCCATCCAGGCTTCGGGTGCCAGTGACGGGTCGTACCCGCCCACGGCTACGAGCACGTCCGGCTTCATAGCCCGGATGAGCGAGATGATTCGTCTGGCCGTGCTGCGCTGGAACGTCATCACCGACAGCCCGACGAGCCGCGGCTGCAGCTGCTCGATCAGCCGTACGACCGTGGCGTGTACAGACGATTGCACGAGCACGAGATCGGCGATAGCGACCTGATGCTGCGGATCGACGTTGCCCGCCAGCGACGCGAGCGCGCCGTTCGGCATACGGATCGCGATCGTCGGCGTGTGTTCAAAGCTGTCGGGCATCGACAACAGCAGGATCTGCATAACAGTTCAGAGTTCAGCGTTCAGCGTTCAAGGTTCGTGTTCGGCGTTCGGGTTCGGGGTTCGACGTTCAGCGTTCGATGTTCGGGGTTCAGCGGATTATGCCGCGTCGCAGCACTTCAGCAACAGGGAACTGCGAACCTTGAGCCTAGAACCCCGAACCTGAACAATGAACACGAACCCTGAACCGTGAACCTTCAACCGTGAACGGCAGCGCTATTGTTTTTTGGCAGCGCTATTGTTTCTCGTTACAGAAAGGACAGCGATCCGCCCGGGCGTGCAGAGGTTTGCGGCAGTGCCAGCAGAAGCGG
Organism: Vicinamibacteria bacterium; assembly: GCA_025924295.1. Taxonomy (GTDB): domain Bacteria; phylum Acidobacteriota; class Vicinamibacteria; order Vicinamibacterales; family UBA2999; genus Gp6-AA40. The sequence goes on along the minus strand of JAICEG010000131.1, from coordinate 8,955 downwards.
GCGGGTGGCGTTTCGCGGGCCTTCAGGCGGGATTGGATCTCGGCCACGGTCGCATCGGCCGTGGCGACGCCGCCTCGGCGGACCACCCGCCGCGGCGCTGGTTCGCGCGCCGCCAGCAGATCGTTCAGCAGTTCTGATGCCCGCTGATACCGCTCGGTCGGCGCCGGCGCCATCGCGCGCAGGACGATGTCGTTGATCGCCTTTGGAATCTTCGGGTTCTTGATCCGGGGAGCGGACAGCAGATCGCCGCGCGCCAGCCGCGCGATGTCTGCCGGTGCGGGCGTGTCGTACGGCATCGATCCGGTGAGCATCTGATACATCGTCACGCCCACGGAGTAGATGTCACTGGCGAACACCGCCTTGCCATGAAACTGCTCGGGCGCCATGTAAGGCGGGCTTCCAATCACTGTCGTGCCGTGTGCCGCGATCTCGAGGAAGCGAGAGGTCCCGAAGTCAGTGACCTTGAGCATCCCGCTCTCGGAGACGAGCATGTTCCCGGGCCGCAGATCGCGGTGCAGGATGCCAACGGTGTGCGCGTGATCGACCGCGTTGCAGATCTGACAGCTGAAGTCGAGCGCGCGTGCCAGATCGAGAACGCCCTCGCGGATGATCAGGTGCTCGAGCGTCTCGCCCGGCACGTACTCCATGACGATGAAGAAGACATCGTCCTGCTTCTCGGCGGTCACCACCGTGACGATGTTGGGGTGGCTCATGGAGGCGAGCAGCCGGGGCTCCTTGAGCATCTGACTGAAGTCGAGGTTCTGTTTGTGGGGAACCTTGAGGGCGACCTTCTTGTCGATCCACGTGTCTTCGGCGAGGTAGACGGTCCCGAAGCCACCGCTGCCGAGCGAGGACAGGATGCGGTACTTGCCGAACTGTTGACCGCGGAAGAACATCAGAAGGTGACGCGAGTATAGCAGGCGGTGCAACGGTCGCATCCGACGTGCTGCACACAGGCTATTCGCAGCGCAGCGCGTTCATCGGATCGATCGTCGCCGCGCGCCGCGCCGGCAGGTAGCACGCGAACAGCGCGACGGCGATGAACAGCGTCGCCGCAGCAATGAACGAGACCGGATCGAGAGGGGTAATCCCGAAGAGCAGCGCCTGCAGGTAACGCGTGACTCCTGCCGCGACGGCAACACCAACGGCAATGCCAGCGAGTGTCATCAGCAGAGTCTGCCGGACCGCAAGTCGCACGACGTCGTGCCGCTGCGCCCCCAGCGCCATGCGAATCCCTATTTCACGTCGCCGGCGCTCCACCGTGTACGACGTCACGCCGTGCAGGCCAACCGCGGCCAGCAGGAGCGCAAGTGCGCCGAAGGATCCTGCCAGCCAGGCGACGAGACGCTCTTTCTGCCGTGCCGCCTCGAGTTGATCGGTGAGTGGGTTGAAACCAAAAGCGAGGTTGCGATCGAACGAGGTGAGTGCCGTGGAGACATCGCGAGCCAACAGAGCAGGGGAACCGGATGCGGCTCGAACACTCAGACTGACCTCGGTCAGCGGCATCGGTACCGTGAACTGCACGAGAGGCCGGTAGATGGTCGGAATCGGGTCGTCGGTCAGCAATTGATCCACGGCGTTGCCAACAATGCCGGCAACGGTTATCGGCACCGCCTTCTCCAGGCCAGGCAGAGCTTCGACCACCGACCCGCCGAGCGCCTCGCGGTTCGGGAAGAATCGGCGAGCAAACTCCTCGTTCACGACGGCCACTAGCGCCCCAGCCGCGGTGTCGCGCATGTCGATGACGCGCCCCGAGCGGAGCGTCATGCCGTACGTCTCGAACCAGCCTGACGTGACGAGGTTGACGATCGCGCGCCGCTCGGTCGGTGGCAATTCGGGACCTCCGACGGCGGTGAACTCCGAAACTGCAGTCACGCCACGGTTGACGGGCGTATTGAGTGAGACGCCGGCTCCCGTTACCCCGGGGATCGTTCGAACGGTGTCTGCCAGCCGCTCGAGGAAGACACCGCGATTGGTTGGGCTCAGTGCCGTGCGACTGGTGTTCACGTCCACCACGAGCACTCGATCGCCGTCGAATCCAAGTGGCAGGGCGGCGATCCGGCCAAACGACCGGATGAAAAGCGCCGCAGTGATCAGGAGGACGAGCGAGAGTCCAACCTGGGCGGCGACCAAACCGCCGCGCAAGCGAATGAGACGTCCTCCGCTCAATCGATTGGCGAGAGACTCTTTGACCGCGGCGGCGGGTGCGACACGCGAGGCGCGGATCGCCGGGATCGTGCCGAACAGGAGTGCGGTCAAAGCCGAAACAATCGCTGTGAACGCCAGCACGCGCCAGTCGATCGAGACATCGAGCACGACGCGCTCGAACCACGTCGAGAGCTGACCAACCAGCAGCCGGCTTCCCCAACCGGCCAGCAGCAGACCGGCGATTGCACCAAATCCGGAGAGCACGAGGCTTTCGACGAGCAGTTGCTGGATCAGCCTTCGACGCGGTGCGCCAAGTGCCAGCCGGACGCTCAACTCGTGGCGGGCGGCGGCGGATCGGGCAAGTAAGAGATTGGCGATATTCGCGCACGCGATGAGCAGGATGAGCCCCGCGATCGCGAGCATCGTCATGAGCGATGCCGAGTATTCGCGCCGCAGTTCCGAGGTTCCCGCCGACGCCGGCGTCAGGGAGAACTGGTCCTTCATCATCTCGTCATGCAAGGGTCCCCACTGGCCGTCCTGCGGCATCGCAGCCTGGATGACTTGCCGCTGCATGCCTTGCAGCAGCGCGGTGCCAGACTCCATCGACTGCCTGGGTCGCAGTCGAAGCATGACGGCCAGATACGACCGACCAGTCGGCCCGGCCCACGCGGGATCGTGGAGGATCACCGGGGAGGCGGCGATTGGAAGCGCGATCTCGAACGCTCGTCCGACCTCGGGGCCAAGGAATGCCGGAGGCGCGATGCCGACGACCGTGATCGGAACGCGATTGATGGAGAGTGTCTGCCCGATTGCGTCGGCGGCACCGCCGAATCGACGTTGCCAGAACCCGTAGCTGATCACGGCCACGCGGGATTCGGGCTGGCCCAGGACGTCCTCTTCCGACGTGAACGGACGCCCTGCGAGCATCGGCACGCCGAGTTCCTGAAAAAACTTCGCGCTCACGAACAGACCGTCGGCGGGTTGTCGCTCACCCACCTGCGCGAGATCGAGCCGGTGGAGGAACACGCTCCAGGCGATCGCGCCATCGAAGCCGTCCTGTCTCTTATGGATCTGCTCCCAGACGTTGTAGTTCCAGCCCGCAGGGAACCCTCCTTCGATCGCACGCGGGGAAGAAACCAACGCCAATCGTTCCGGCTGGGCAACCGGGAGCGAGCGGAGCAACAGGCCGTTGACGACGCTGAAGATCGCGGTGTTGATGCCGATGCCGAGCGCGAGCGTCAGGATTGCCACGGCCGCAAATGCCGGCGACCGGCGCAGGCCGCGCAGCGCGTGGCGGACGTCCTGCCAGATGCTCTCGACGAGAGACTCCCAACCGACGTCACGGACGGCGTCCTTGGTGGCTTCGACGCTGCCCAGTGCGACTCGCGCGGCACGCCGAGCTTGTTCGAGATTCATCCCGGCAGCGAGGTTCTGCTCGACTGCGGTCTCCAGGTACGCACGAAGTTCGTCGTCGAGGTCCTGCTCGGTCTCGCGCCGACGCAACAGTGCGCGAAGGCCGTTCGCGACTTTTCGTAGCAGCATTGTCTCGGGACCTCTACTCGCAACGAAGCGCAGACGCCGGATCGATCCGCGCGGCCCGGCGAGCTGGAACAAAAGCTGCGACACCGGCTGCCAGCACGAGAAGAAACACTGCGGCGATAAAGCTGACGGGATCCAGTGCAGTGACCTCGAAGAGCATCGACGTGGCGTAGCGTGTCACGAGCGCCGCGCCGACCAGCCCGAGGGTGAAGCCGATCGCGATCACGGTCATCGTTCGAGTGAGCGCAAGCCGGATTACATCGGCGCGCCGTGCACCGAGTGCCATGCGAACGCCGATCTCGCTGCGGCGCTGATTGACGACGAATGACACGATGCCAAAGACGCCAAGCGCGGCCAGGACCAGTGCCAGCGTTGCAAGCACGGTGGACAGTCTCGCCACGAAGCGCTCGCGCACGAGAGATGCATTGACGTAGTCGCTCGAGGGCCGGAACGTAAATTGGACGTTCGGATCGACGGCGACGAGCGCTGCTGCGACATTCGGCGCCAATTGTCCCGGTGCCACGCCCGTTGCGCGCAGGCTGAGACTGATGCGCGTCCGATCCGGGGAGCCTGCACTGGCTGATTGCGCCAACGGGACATACATGCGCGGTCGCATCCCGGATCGTATCGACCCGAACACCGTGTCCGCGGTAACGCCGACGACCACGCGTCCCCTGATTTCCCGGCCGAGGGGAGATTCGTTCGGGTAGAAGCGCCTGACATAGGCGTCGTTGACAATCACGACTTGTTGCGCCGTTGCGCTGTCGGCAGACGTAATGTCGCGGCCGCTCCGAATGGGGATGCCGTAGGTCCTGAACCATCCGGGCGCGACGATCGTCATCGCGACGACATCATCGAGCGCGGGGAGACCAGGATTTTCGAGCGGAGTGTCAGAGGAGGCCGAGGCTTGTTCGACGCCGGGGACCGCCGAGACCTCCTCAACCAGCCGGTGAAAGAATGCGATTCGCTCTGCAGGCGATACATTTGCCCGCGATGTCTCGACAGTCGCGACGAGGACCTGCTCGCTGTCAAAGCCAAGAGGCGAGTCAGCGAGCCGCCCCAGCGTGCGAACGAAGAGCCCGGCGCTGACCAGCAGCACCAGCGAGAGCGCCACTTCGGCGCTCACGAGCCCGGCGGACGCGCTGCGCCAGCGGGGAAGTGCGAACCTCCCAGACCCGCGCGGCCGCTCATGTCGCAGCGATTCGATCGGAACCAGGCGTGAGGCTCGCCAGGCCGGAGCTGTCCCGACGATCAGTATCGTCACTACGGTCACTCCCGACGTAAACGCCAGTACGCGCCAGTCGAACGGAAGATCGAGAACGATAGGCACCGATTGCGTCGACAGCTGCCTCACGATCGCCCCGCCGGCCCAGAGTGCGATTCCGAGACCGGCACACGCCCCAATCAGCGCAACGACGCAGCTTTCGATAAGAAGCTGCTGTGCCAGGCGCCAGCGCGACGCCCCGATGGCCAGCCTGACGCTCAGTTCACGCTCTCTCGATCTGATGCGAGCCAACACGAGATTGGTGAGGTTCACGCATGCGATGAGCAGAACCAGGCCGACCCCTGCCAGCAATGCCAGGAGAGATCGTGAATACTCGCGGCGCAGAATGTCGGCGAGGCCGGTGCCCGCCGGCGAGAGCGTGATCGGTTCGCGCAGCCAGACCGGCATCCGTGAGAGTTGTTCGGGTGAGACACCCAGGATCTCTGTTTGTCGTTCGCGAAGTTCTGCGGTTGCTGCCTCATGCGATTGCGTGGGGCCGAGCCGCACCATCACCTGCAGCATGAGTGCTTGCGGCGTGTCGAGGAGCGAACGCGGACCGCTGACGAGTGGCTCGGTGCCAAGCGGCAGGACCAGATCGAAAGACTGGCCGACGTCGATGCCGAGAAAGGCCGGGGGCGTCACTCCAACAATCGTGTACGCGACCCCTTCGACATGGATCGGCATGCCGACTACATTCGCCGCACCGAAGCGACGTCGCCACAGTCCATCGCTGATGACGGCAACGGGACCGTCAGGTCCCCCACCAGGTGCATCATCCGTCGTGGTGAATGTGCGGCCGAGCTGCGCTCGCACGCCAAGAGTGGAAAAAAACTCGCCGCTGGCGAACAGCGCCTGAACCGGCTCGCGGTCGATGCCATCGGTCACGAAAAGCTGGCGCGTTACGCGAGTAAACGCGCCAGCAAAGCCTGCGTCGTGCTGACGGAACCGCTCCCACATCGCGAAGTTCCAGCCCAGGCCGCCATGAAACCCCATATTGAGCGCGGTCGCAGACGAAATCGTCGCCAGCCTGTCTGGCTCGGGCACCGGGAGTCTCCGCAGCAGGAGACCGTTGACAATGCTGAAGACGGCGGCGTTGATGCCGATCCCGAGCGCCAGGGTCACGATCGCGACAGTGGCAAACCCGGGTGAGCGCCGAAGCCCGCGAAACGCATGGAAGACGTCCTGAACGATGCTCTCGACACGCGATTCCCAGCCGACATCGCGAACCGCGTCCTTCGTGGCGGCCACGCTGCCCAGACTCATCCTGGCAGCACGAAGAGCGTCGTGTCGCGTCATGCCCGACGCCATGTGCCGCTCAACGGCGGTGTCGACAAACGAGCGGAGTTCTTCATCCAGAGCCTCTTCGAGCGTCCGTCGGCGGAGCAGTGTGCGCAAGCCGTGCAGGAGCCGTCTCATCAGATCTCACCGAGCGAGGCGCGCATGATTCGTGAAATCGCCGCCGTCTGGGTTTCCCAATCCTTCGCGGCGCGGGCGAGGCGGGCGCGACCCTGCGGCGTCAGCGCGTAGTACTTGGCGCGGCGATTGTTCTCGGTCGCGCGCCATTCGGCCTTGATGAGGCCATCGCGTTCCAGACGCCTGAACGCAGGGAACAGCGACCCTGCGTTGACCTGAAAGACACCCTTGCTGATCTGATCCAGCCGTACGCCGATGCCGTAGCCATGCATTGGTTCGAGTGCCAGCGTCTTCAGGATCAACATGTCTAGCGTGCCTTGAACCAGTCCGCTCTGTTTCTCCGTTGCCATGGCGATCACCCGCTCATCTAGTCAATCTAGAGTAGAAGGATACGTCATCGCTCATCTAGACTGTCAAGAGGGAACTGAGCCTTATAATCACGCCGTGCATCCGCGTTTCTTTGCGCCCGAGGCGCAGGCCTCTGGTGAACTCGTGACGCTGCCCGACGAGGAGGGGCAGCACCTGACTCGCGTCCTGCGACTCGGCGCCGGCGCAGCCGTACGGGTCTTCAACGGCAGCGGCGATGAATTCGAGTCGGTCGTCGAGGCGGCCGCGAAAGATGGCGTGCGGGTGCGGCTCGGCGAACCGCGCCATCCGGCACCCGAAGCCAGCCTGCAAGTGACGCTCGCCCAGGCGGTGTTGAAGGGCGACAAGATGGACGATGTGATCCGCGATGCCGTCATGATCGGCGCCAAGGCCATCCGGCCGGTGCTCACGGCGCGGACCGAGACGACGGCAGCCATCCTCGAAAAGGGCCGCCGGCAGGATCGCTGGGAGCGCATCGCGATCTCTTCCGCGAAGCAGTGCGGCCGGGCTGTCGTCCCCGCCATCCTCGAGCCATTCACATTCGAAGGCCTGATCGACTTTCAACTGCACAAGTGGCTGGCCGGCCCTTCGATCATGCTGGTCGAGCCGGGCGCGTCGAAGGGCGCCGTCCCTTTTTCGGGGCTCGACGTCGAACCGCCGAGTGCGGTGACCGTCGTCGTCGGTCCTGAAGGAGGGTGGACTCCGGAGGAAATCGAGGCGGCTGGGGTCGTGTGCCGGTTGGTGACGATGGGGGGACGGACACTGCGCGCGGACGCGATGGGACTAATTGCGATCTCGGCGGCCTACGCCAGGTGGAGAGAGTTCTAGACCTCTGCTTCATTCCCGGATCGGAAGAACAACGCAAACAGAACGAGCACGACGCCGGCGCTGGCGGCAGGGATCAGCCAGATCTGCTCCCAGGCGTGGCCACCACCGGGGAGGGCGAAGGCGTCGACCACGCGTCCCGAGACCCAGGAGCCGATGAACATCCCCAGTCCAAGCGTCACGAACGCGATCAGCCCTTGAGCCGCAGCGCGCAGGTCTGGTGGCGCCTTCTGGTCCACGTAGATCTGGCCGGTCACGAAGAAGAAGTCGTAGCAGATGCCGTGCAGCAGGATGCCGGCGTAGAGCATCCAGACGAGCGGGCCGTTGTCGCCGTACGCAAACAGCAGGTACCGCGCCGTCCAGGCGGCCATGCCGACGAGCAGCATGTTCTTCACGCCGAGCCGGCGGAAGAACAGCGGCATGACGAGCATGAACACGATCTCGGACATCTGGCCGAGCGTCATCTTGCCGGCCGCATTCGTGACCTGAATCTCATTGAGGAACGGGTTGGCGAACGCGTAGTAGAACTGCAGCGGGATACAGATCAGGAACGAGCCGAGGACGAAGATCGCAAACGATCGTTCGCGCAGCAGGCCGAGCGCCTCCAGGCCGAGGACGTCAGCCATCGATGACCGGCGGCTTCGCGTCGGCGGCGTGTGAGGCAATGCAAGGCAGAAGAGCCCGAGTGCCACCGAGGCGGTCGCTGCCAGACGCATGGGCATCGCAGAGGCCTCGAGGCCGAGCGTGCCGACGCTCAGGCCCGCCGCGATCCAGCCGATGGTCCCGAGCACTCGAATTGCCGGAAACTCGCGCGCCGGATCTTTCATCTGATGGAAGGAGAGCGAGTTGCTCAGTGCCAGCGTCGGCATGTAGCACAGGGCGTATGCCAGCAGCACCACGTAGAACGGGCCGAACACGGTCATCGTCGACGCGAAGAACAGAATGACGCCGCCGATCAGGTGCAACGCCGCCAGGATCTTTTCGGTGGCGAGGAACCGATCCGCAATCATCCCGACGAAGAATGGCGAGATCATCGCCGCGAGCGCCGTGGTGCCGGCGGCCAGTCCAATCTGCTCGCCGGAGAACCCCAGCGTCTGCCCGAGCCAGGTTCCCATCGTCACCGACCATGCTCCCCAGACGAAGTACTGGAGAAACATGAGCGCCGAGAGTTTGAGGCGGACTGTGAGCGGCACTCGACGTCCCTCTCAGGCGAGAGACTTGCGGGCGAAATCGAAGCACTTCTTCACTTCATCGACCGCGCCGGCGGTGCCCTTGTACTCGTACTCGATGTAGGCGCGAATCGGCCACCGCTCGCGTTTCAACAGCTGCAGGACATCCCGAATCGGCGTATCGCCAGTGCCCCAGGCGGTGTTGTCACCCTGGTTCTTCTTCCGATCTTT
>JAICEG010000130.1 GCA_025924295.1 Vicinamibacteria bacterium | reverse complement strand
CGGGCTGGGCCCAGGTCAACGGCTGGCGCGGCAACACCTCGCTCGAGAAACGCATCGAGTACGACCTCTACTACATCGAAAACTGGTCGGTGACACTGGACCTGAAAATCATGTGGCTGACGCTGGTCAAGGGCCTGTTTCAGCGCGCCTGAATCGTCGCCGGCTCACGAGAGGACCTCGAACGCGAGACAGGACTATTCCGTCGCCTCGGTGATCAGCTTGCGGAGCCTGAAGAAGTAATCGCCGCTCGAGATCAGCGTCAGGGCCAGCGACAGCCAGATGCCGAGGTCCACGATGATCGACCGCTCCTGGCGGTAGTTGAAGAACATCACGATGACGCTCGTGATGATGAACGCCGCGGTGGTCGCCTTTCCCAGGAATGATGGCCGGAACGTCCGCGGCCCGACCGCGAGGTTGATGATCGCCACAACGCCAACGATGACCACGTCGCGGCTGATGACGAGCACGGTGAGCCACAGTGGCAAGTGGTTGGTGAGCGGAATGCCGGGCAACGTGAGCACCACGAAGGTGGTCACCAGCAGGAGCTTGTCGGCCATCGGGTCGAGCCACGCCCCGAGGCTCGTGCGCTGACCGGCACGCCTGGCAATGAGCCCGTCGAGGGCGTCGGTCAGGCCGGCCACGCTGAACACCAGCAGCGCGGAGCCCAGATACCCATAGACGACGAGAAGCACGAAGGCTGGAATCAGCGCGATGCGCAGGATCGTGAGCTGGTTGGCCAGCGTGAGATTCTTCACGGACGCGACGCGCCGATCGTCGACCCCGCCAGTACCCGCACGCGATCGATCACCTCGACGGCCTCCGCCCCCGACACCTGCCGCCCCACCTGAAAGCGATCGCCGTCGACGAGCGGCATGACACCGGCCGCGACTGCTGACATGACCGCCTCGTACTGCAGGTGTCTCGGCGGGACATCGGCGATCGTGGGTCGCTGGCTCAGACGTTCGCGGAGGGATGGACTGGAGGGGGCAATCAACGCAATCAGCCGATTCACCACCGTCGCAAGATCGCCGCGCCGGACCTGGGTTCTCGGCTGGAACGTGTGGTTCTCGAATGGCTCGATCACACCGGCACTGGCCGTCGCTGAAATCCACGGTGCGGCCCAGTGTCCCCGGGTGTCCGTCATGACCACCTGCTGTGTCGTCGCTCGCTGCAGTAGCGACTCCAGGCGAACGCCGATGAGTGCGGCCAGCTCGCCGCGCGTCAGCTGCGACGCCTGCAGCGACGCCCGGAATTCCGCGGGCAGACGCGCCTCCCGGGCGCGTTCAGCCGTCGACGCGATGCGCGCGGTCAGGCCGAGACTGGGATCGAGGGACGCCGCTTTCCGATAGGCGTCTTCGGCCCCGGCATTGTCCCCGCGTGCCTCCAACACTTCTCCAGTTTCGACGAGCGCCGTCGCATCACCGGGATCGAGTTCCGAGGCGCGCCGCAGATGCGCGAGCGCACGGTCGGCGTTGCCGGCACGCCGCTCGACTTGTCCGAGCTCGCGGTACAGGAACGCACTGTCGGGCGACGTCGCCAGCGCCCGCTCGTAGGCCGTGCGCGCATCATCGAGACGACCCTGCTTGGCTGCGGCCTGCGCGGCGACGATCACGTCCTGAACGTTGCGAAAGCGCAGGACTTCGACACGTCGGCTGAGGTCGGTCAGCGACGGATCAATGGCAAGTGCCTTCTCGAACGCCGCGAGCGCTTCGTCCGTGCGCTCCGATGCCAGCAGCGTCTGTCCTCGCCCGACCAGCGCCGGTACGTATGACGCATCGGCCTCGAGTGCGGAATCGAACGCGCTGAGTGCACGCGTGTAGTCGCGGTTCACGAGCGCAACGTATCCCTGTCCGGTGCGGGCGGGATACAGGCGGGGCCCGAGCTTCAATGCCACGCCGAATTCGAGATCAGCGTTCTGCAGGTCGTTGCTCTGCAGGTAGCGCCAGCCAACGTCGACGCGCGACGCGCCAGGAGTCGCGGCGAGTGCAGTCGGCATTTGCAGGTACGGAAACTCCGGATGTGCCAGCGTTGTCGGCGCAGGAGGCGGAACGCGCGTGGCGCAGGCAGCGGCGAACACGATGACGCACACAATCCCGAGGCAACACGCAGCGCGCCGAAAGGAGAAATGCCGCCGCTCAATGGACATCGGCCTGATCCCCGCCTCTCTCGATGGAAGTGAGACGCTCGATGAACCGTCTCGGAACGTCTGCCTCGATCACGATACGCCCGTTGGTCGCCACGTGGCTGATGACTCTCGCCACGCGGTACAGACGCGACACCTGCTCGCGGTCGAATGCCTTGCTGCTGTCGAAGGTGATCGTGATGCGCCGGGTGTCGAGCGCTACGCGCGCCGCGATCATCTGCAGAAGGTCCTCGAGTCCCTCGCCGGTACGGGCCGACACCAGCGCGGCGGCCGGGTCGGCTCCCTGCAGGCGGCGTCGCTCGTCAGGACCGATCGCATCGATCTTGTTGTAGACGTCGATCAGCGGTACTTCGGCGGCGCCGACTTCGTCCAGCACGCGACGGACCGCGGCCATATGCCGCTCGCGATCCGGGCTCGCCGCGTCAATGACGTGCAGGGCCAGATCGGCTTCGGCGACTTCCTCCAGCGTGGCGCGGAACGCCGCAACGAGGGCATGCGGGAGCCGGTCGATGAAACCGACTGTGTCGGAGACCAGCAGTTCCCGCTGATCGCGAAGCCGGACCTGGCGAACGAGCGGATCGAGCGTCACGAACAACGCGTCGGACGCGACCGCGTCTTCGTTCGTCATGCGGTTGAAGAGCGTCGTCTTGCCGGCGTTGGTGTAGCCGACGAGTGCCACCGTAGGGACCGACCGTTTCTGCCGGCGTTCGCGCAACTGCGAGCGGCGCGCTCGCACCTGGTCGATCTCGCGCTGAATCGATTGAATGCGGACGCGGATCCGGCGGCGGTCGGTCTCGAGCTTGGTTTCACCAGGACCGCGGGTGCCGATGCCGCCGCCGAGACGGGACAACGCCGTGCCGCTGCCCGCAAGACGCGGAAGGAGGTATTTCAACTGCGCCAACTCGACCTGCCACTTGCCCTCGCGGGTGCGTGCCCGCCTGGAGAAGATATCGAGGATGAGCTGAGTGCGGTCGATGACTTTGCGCTCGAGCTTCTTCTCCAGTTGGCCGAGCTGCGCGGGCGTCAGCTCGTTGTCGAAGATCACCAGGTCGATGTCGGCCTCGGCACAGGCAGCGGCCAGACTTGCGACCTTGCCAGCGCCAATGAACGTGGCAGGATCCGGCTTCGGCCGTTCCTGCAACATGCGGAGCGCAACCGAGGCTCCAGCCGCCTGCGCCAGTCCGGCCAATTCGTCGAGCGATTGATCGGCGTCAACACGCCGCAAGGCGCTGGTGACAAGACCCACCAGCGCGGCTCGCTCGGTGACAGATGAATGGGACGGCATCGGAGATCAGGTCACGGCTACGTGGCCATGGACTACACACAACACTTCGGCTATCGCTAGTATCGTAGCAGTCATGAGGCGTCGCCAACGCAGCACAGGTAAATCCGGTCCACGTCCGCGAGTCCCGCTTCCCCGACAGACAGGCGGAGTACATGAGGACAAGACCAAACGCCCCTGGCGTCGCCGCAAGCACAAGAACAAACCTGAAGAATGAGTGCCGATGCGGCGTTCATGACTCATCCACCGAGGGTGCCGCCTCGATCGCCGGATCGCGCTCGGCCATGAGCTTTCGGACCATCAATACGATCGTGGTCAGAAGCGCGGCTCCCAACAAAAACACCACTCGAATACTGCGTCCAGCCACGAGCCCGCTGAGAACGGGACTGATCGCCGAGCCGATGAGTGATGCGCTCGCCAGGAACCCGAAACCCACCCCATGGGCTTCACGCGGGACGATGGAACCCGCGGCGGTGAACGTGGTCGTCAGCGCCGTACCGATCGTCAGGCCAAACGCTGCCATGGTTGCGGTCATGAGCCAGACACTCTCAACCAGGGCGAATACGGCCAGCGCTCCGGCGGCCGAGAGTATCGACCCGGCGATGACCGCGCGTGTCGTGGCTCGCTTGAGCAGCCGCGCGGCAAGTTGATTCCCGCAGGCGGCGGACACCGCCAGAACCGAAAACAGCACTCCGACAATCACGGTCGAATCCCTGAGGCTGTATCCAAGCTCGGTCACATGCAGTTGCAGCACGGGACCGAGGCTTCGGTCGACGACCTGCAAACCGAAGATGACCACCATCAGCACCACGAAGTTCTCGAAGGCGAGCACCGTACCGAACGACACTCGGCCATTGGCGCCGGGCTCTCGTGCCGCTCGTGAGGGTTCCGTGTACATGATGGTGACCATCAGGAACGCGGCCGCGTACACCGCTGCCGACACGAGGAACGCGTCGCGCAGCCCCGCCGCCGCTGCCAGCAGCCCGCCAATGGCGGGCCCGATGGCCGGCCCGATGCGCTGCGCGGTCTGCACGGCGCCGATCGCCCGCGCCATGTGCTCGGCGGGCGCGGACATGGCCGCCATGGAAACGGTCAGCGGACCGTAGCCACCCACGAGTCCCAGCATCGCGCGAAGCGTGAACAGGTGCCAGGGCTGCGCCGCGTATGCCATCAGCCCCATGACGAGGACGCAGCTGGCGAGGGAACGCTGAAGCAGGATCTTGTTGCCAAACCGATCGGCGACTCGTCCCCAGAGCGGCGCGCACATCGCGCTCACGGCAGGCGTCACGCCGAGCGTCAGCCCGGTCCACAACGCGACCTCGCCGACGTCAGTGACACCCATCCCCTGGATGTAGCTGGCAAGAAACGGCATCACCATGGTGAATCCGGTGAAGCCAACGAACGAACCGGCGGTGACCGCGACTTGATTGCGCCGCCAGGTTTCCACGCGCCGTCAGAACCGGATCTTCGCCGTGGGCCCCTTCGCCTGGACGTGAATGCTGTCGATGAACCGGATCCGATGCGGATGCGTCTGCATCACCAGCGATGTCGTACGAATCCCATCACCGAAGAATCGAACGCCTTTCATCAGCGTTCCATCGGTGACACCGGTCGCGGCGAAGACGATGTTGGTTCCGGACGCCAGATCCTTGGAACGATAGATCCGCGAGATGTCGGTAATGCCCATCGCGTGGCAACGCTGTTCGTGCTCGGGGCTGTTCACGACGAGACGCGCGTAGATCTCACCGCCCAGGCAGCGCATGGCCGCAGCTGTGAGCACACCCTCCGGCGCACCGCCCGTGCCCATCACCAAATGAACACCGCTGCCAACGACGGCTGCTGCAATACCGGCCGACAGATCGCCGTCTCCGATCAATCGAATGCGCGCACCGGTCGCGCGGATCTCGTCGATGAGCTTTGCATGGCGGGGTCGGTCGAGCACGATCACCACCAGATCCTCGACTCTCCGGCTGTTTGCCTGGGCCACCGCACGGAGGTTGAAGCGTACCGGCGCGTCCAGATCGACGACATCGCGGGCACTCGGGCCCACGACCAGCTTCTCCATGTAGATGTCGGGTGCGTGCAGCAGTCCGCCGCTCTCCGACGCCGCGAGCACGGCCAGTGCATTCGGCGCGCCGGTCGCGCAAAGATTGGTCCCCTCCAGCGGATCGACGGCGATGTCGACCTGGGGAAAAGGTCCGGAGGCGCCATGCGCCATCCCGACCTTCTCCCCGATGTAGAGCATCGGGGCCTCGTCGCGCTCGCCCTCGCCGATGACAATCGTGCCGTCAATCGGGACGGAGTCCATTTCCTGCCGCATCGCTTCGACGGCGACCTGGTCCGACTTGTGGCGGTCACCCTGGCCCATCGTGTGGGCGCAGGCGATCGCCGCCTGTTCCACGACACGCAGGAAGTCGAGCGACAGGTCGGAATCGAATGAGGCTGCCGGCTCTGCCGGCGCTGCTTTAGAACTGGTCGTGGTCATCGTATCTCCCACGCTGGCAGGTCACAGCGCGTCGGTTTATCGTTTCGATAACCGAGCAGATAGTCGGCCTGCATAATCTTGTGGATTTCGCGCGTGCCCTCGTAAATGACCGCGCCCTTGCAATTGCGATAGAACCGGCCGACGGGATACTCGTCGGAGTACCCGTTGGCGCCATGAATCTGCACCGCGTCGCCGGCCGCACGCTCGGACGCGACCGTCGAAAACCACTTCGCCAGCCCGGTCTCACGGGTATTCCGGCGCCCGTCGTTCTTGAGCCATCCGGCGCGTTGCCAGAGAAGCCGCGAAGCCTGGTAGTCCGACTCCATCTGCGCAATCAACTCCTTGATGAGTTGATGGGATCCAATCTCCACGCCAAAAGTCTTTCGCTGCCTTGCGTAGTTTACGCTCGCGTCGCGGCAGGCGCGAATCAGGCCGGTCGCACCGGCGGCAACCGTATAACGCCCCTGGTCGAGGGCGAACATGGCGATCTTGAAGCCTTCACCCTCTTCCCCGACGAGATTCTCGGCCGGAACTTCGACGCAGTCCATCTTGAAGAACCCGGTATTGCCGGCAAGGATGCCCCACTTCTCGGTGAGCGTTCCGCTCGAGAACCCCTTGAACGAGCGCTCGACGATGAAGGCGCTCATGCCGGACGGATCGCGCTGCTTTTTCTTCTCGAGGTCCGACCAGGCGAAGACCAGGAAGTTGTCGGCCACGTCGGCCAGCGAGATCCACATCTTCTCGCCGGTCAGTTCGTACCGATCGCCCTTCTTGATCGCGACCGTCTGGATGCCGCGGGCGTCGCTCCCCGCTGACGGTTCGGTCAGGCCGTAGGTGGCGATCTTCTTTCCCTGGGCCTGCGGCACGAGGTAGCGCTGCTTCTGATCTTCCGTGCCCCACGAGAGCAGCGTCAGCGAGTTGAGCCCGACGTGGACGGACATGATCACGCGCAGCGACGTATCGACGTATTCGAGCTCCTCGCTGGCGAGCCCCAGGCAGATGTAGTCCATGCCGGCCCCGCCGTACTGGGTCGGCACCGAGATGCCGAGCAATCCGAGCTCGGCCATCTGCGGCAGGATGCCTCGATCGAATGTGTGCGCACGATCGAGCTCGCGAATCCTGGGCGCCACCTCGCGGCCAGCCCATTCGCGCACCGACTGCTCGAGCAGGCGCTGCTCCTCGGTCAGATCGAAGTTGAGCATCAGGCCGATGGTGCCACAGATGCGGTGCCTGCGGCCTCGGGAGCTTTTTTGAGGAGGACTTCGCGACGATTGTTCTTGAGCAGGAACTGCTCGACGATCCGAAGGGGTTCGAAAACGCGCTGGATATCCCGATTCGGAAGCGGGCGCTGCGTCCCTCGCGCCGCAGCGTAGGCGCGATGCTGCAGGTTGTTCTTGTCGACGACGACGTGCCGGGTATATTCGGGCTTGAGACCGGGCGTCGGTTCCGCCGTGCTGAAGAAGGCCAGCAGGACGCCATCCGCGCGCAGCAAACGCGTCAGCTGTTCTCCCAGCGCCTTGGCTGACGGTTTATCGACATAGTCGAACAGATCCCAGCACAGGATGCCGTCGATGCTTCCCGGCTCCTGCGCGAATCGTTTCGAGAGAAATGCGGGGAACTGATCGAAGATGCCGTCACGGACGTGGCGGTCGATGTCTTTCGAGAGGTCCTCGACGATGATCTTGCACCCCAGCTCCTCGCCGAAAAAGCTGACATTGGTGCCTACGACCGGACCGAGGTCGAGGAGAACGGGCTGCGATCGTGCACTCAGGCCGGCGATGAAACGAGCCAACACCTTGGTCGGGTGCACCGGTGCATCCGAAGCACCTGCCTCCGACTCAGCGTGTTCTTTGCGACGACGGGAAAACAGATCTGAGAGCGCCACCGACGTGAATGGGGTCAGACCCGTTGCGCGGCGACGTTGCGTCGCCGTGACTCACGGGTGCTGACCCCGGGGACCCTAGTGCGCGGCCGCTTGAGCCGTAGACGTGGCCGGAGTCGCTGCCTGGGGCTTCTCAGGCTGCGAGCTCGCCGCCTTCTGCTGACCGGGCTGCGCACCTTTGCGCTGCATATCGACGCTGCCACGAAAGTGCGCACCCTCGGCAATCGCAACGCGCGGCGAGATGATATCGCCATCGACCGACCCGCCGTCGCGGATGTCGACCTTCTCGGAAGCCGTGACGTTGCCGTTGACCTCGCCCAGGACGATGACCGCCTTCGCGAAGACCTGCGCCTTGATCTTCCCGTTCGGTCCGATCGTCAGCACGTGATCCTTCAATTCGATGCGCCCCTCGACGTGCCCTTCGATGGTGAGGTCCTCGCTGCCATTCAGTTCGCCTTTGATGACAACCGACTTGCCAATATTCACAATGTCCCTCTCGATCCGCCGGGCCTCCGGCTGCACCGCTGCCGGCGAGTTCGCCGGCTGAGTGGAGGCGGCTGCTGCCGGCGTCGCCGGTTGGCCGCTCGTCGGTTTCACCGCTTCATCACGCTTCCACATCTCGTTCCTCCGCCTCGTTGGGCTCATCCTGGGCGCTGGCCCGCCTGTGACGAACGGCTGGGGCCAATCAGGTAACGCATCCCGACACACCACGTCGCGATGGTTGCCACGGACTCTCTAATACCCGAACTGACAAGGGCTTCCTGGGGCGGGAGCCCACTGAGTATATCGGCCGCTAGAAATTTCTGTCTAGTCGTTTTGCTGCTGAGAGTTACGTGAGGTGCTAGAGTACGGAGGATCCGGGACCAGAGACCCGGAGCGCCGAACCATGACCCGCATCTACCTCGACCACAACGCGACGACCCCGCCATCTGCCGGGGTAATCGACCGAATGGCGGCCGTTTTTCGGGAGGAATTTGGCAATCCCTCGAGCGTCCACCACTTCGGTCAGCGGGCCAAAGCGGTGCTGGACGAGGCGCGGAGCCAGGTCGCGACCCTCCTCGGGGCGGATCCCTCCGAGGTCGTGTTCACAGGCAGCGGGACCGAGGGCGACAACATCGCGATCCGGGGGGTCGCCGAGGCCCTGGAGGTCACGGGGCGCAAGCACCTCATTGCGAGCTCAATCGAGCACGAGGCCGTACTCAACACCGTCAAGGCACTCGCCCGACGCGGCTGGCGTACCACCCTCCTGCCCGTGGACGCGACCGGCATCGTCTCACCCGACGAACTCCGGCACGCGCTCGCCGACGATACGGCGCTCGTGTCGATCATGCATGCCAACAACGAGATCGGTACCATTCAGCCGATCGCCGAACTGGCGCGCATCGCACGTGAACGGCGAGCCGTCTTTCACACGGATGCTGTCCAGACGGCCGGCAAGATTCCGATCGACGTCAAGGCGCTCGGCGTCGACCTGTTGACGATCTCGGCTCACAAGTTCTATGGACCGAAGGGTGTCGGTGCCCTCTGGATTCGAAGGGGAGTCCGGTTGCAGCCCGCCCTCACCGGGGGGAAGCAGGAACGAGGACGCCGGTCAGGCACCGAGAACGTCGCAGGGATCGTTGGCATGGGCGTCGCCGCATCGGAAGCGCTCACCAAGATGGCAGCGGAGAGCACACGCCTTGCGGTGCTGCGCGACCAGCTTGAATCGCTCGTTCTGAGCCGCGTCCCGGGCACCGCACGCAATGGTGAGACGGAGCCTCGAGTCGCCAACACCACGAACATCAGCTTCGACCGGATCGAAGCCGAATCGTTGTTGATCGCGCTCGACCTGGAAGGCATCGCCGTTTCGACCGGCTCGGCCTGCTCGTCGGGAACGCTCGAGCCGTCCCACGTGCTCAAGGCAATGGGGCTGCCGGCGCATCGGACGCAGAACTCGATTCGATTCAGCCTTGGCGCATCCAATACCGAACAGGACGTCGAACGGGTCGTTGCGGTACTGCCGGCAATCGTGGAGAAACTCAGAAGCCTGACGCGTACCCCGGTTCGCGCGTGACCGGTCAGAGCCGAGAGCCAAAAGCCGAAAGCCTCAAGTCCAGAGCATGAAGATCGTCGTAGCCATGTCTGGCGGCGTCGACTCGTCGGTCGCCGCGGCCCTGCTCGCCGAGCAGGGTCACGACGTCATCGGTCTGTCGATGCAACTCTATGATCAGAGCGGCACACAGGCCTTCGGCAACTGCTGCACACTCGACGATCTCCACGACGCCCGCCGCGTCGCATCGGCGAGTGGATTCCCGCACTACATCGTCAACTTCCAGCAGCAGTTTGCCGACACGGTGATTGCGAACTTCGTCAATGAGTACACCTCCGGCCGGACGCCGATCCCGTGCTCGCACTGCAACAGCGACCTGAAGTTCTCGACGCTGCTCGATCGCGCTCGCGGCCTCGGCGCTGACTATCTGGCGACCGGCCACTATGCGCGAATCGAGCCGGGACCGGACGGACAACTGCTGCTGAAACGCAGTGTCGATCCCGATAAGGACCAGTCATATTTCCTGTTCTCGCTCACGCAGGATCAGCTGGCGTCCGCGCTGTTTCCCGTGGGCACGCTGACCAAGCCCGAGGTGCGCGCCGAGGCGCACCGGCTCGGACTGACGGTCGCGGACAAGGCTGACAGCCAGGAGATCTGCTTCGTCCCCGACGGCGACTACGCCACCTTCGTCGGGTCGCGCGCACCGTCGGTGCGCACGGGCGCAGTCGTGAATCAGCGTGGCGAGCGTCTGGCGACGCACAGCGGCGTTCACCGCTTCACGATCGGGCAGCGCAAGGGACTCGGTGTCTCCGCTCAGGCTCCTCTCTATGTGTTGAAGATCGATGCGGATTCCGGTGATGTCACCGTCGGGCCGCGTTCCGCGCTCGATCGCGCGACCTTCACCGCATCGCAGGTGAACTGGATCGGAGGCAACCCCGCAGACGGATGGATCGCAGCAACCGCGCAGATCCGTCATCGACACCGGCCGGCATCAGGACGAGTGCGTGCGATCGACCAGCGGCGCGCGGAGTTCGAGTTCGACGAACCGCAGCCCGCCGTCACGCCGGGACAGGCGGCGGTCTTCTATGACCGGGATGTCGTGCTCGGTGGCGGCTGGATCGACTAGATCATCAAATCAACGATTCAGCCTGCTGGACATGACTCGCGTGATCGGATAACCCTTCGACATAACGTTCGGCGTCGATAGCGGCCATGCACCCTGAACCGGCCGCGGTGATTGCCTGCCGATAGATGTGATCCTGCACATCTCCCGCCGCGAAGACGCCAGGAACGCTGGTCTTCGAGCCGCCGTGCGTCACGATATAGCCGTTGACGTCGAGGTCGATCTGCCCTGTGAAGAGCGACGTATTCGGCGTGTGGCCGATCGCGATGAAGACGCCGTCGAGCGGCAACGTCGTCTGCTGCCCGGTCTTCAGGTTACGAACGACGATCCCGGTGACCTCGCCCTTGCCTTCATCGAGCACATCGGCAACTTCCGAATCCCAGATGAACTCGATCTTGGGGTTGGCGAACGCCTTGTCCTGCATGATCTTCGACGCCCGCAGCGCGTCGCGCCGATGGATCACGGTGACCTTTGAGGCGAAGCGCGTCAGGTAGATCGCTTCCTCCATCGCCGAGTCGCCGCCGCCGACGACCGCGATCTGGTGGCCGCGGAAGAAGAAGCCGTCGCACGTGGCGCACGTCGACAGCCCGTGCCCGAGGAGGCGCGACTCCGCCTCCAGCCCGAGCATCAGGGAGCGGGCGCCGGTGCTG
>JAICEG010000129.1 GCA_025924295.1 Vicinamibacteria bacterium | reverse complement strand
TGCGCTTCGATCGCAGCCGTGTGGTGCTTGGCAACTTCAGCTTTCAAGGTGTCGCACGTCTGAAGCCCGGTGTCACGGCCGAACAGGCGAACGCCGACGTCGGCCGGCTGCTGCCGATCTGGCTGAAGGCCTGGCCGGCGCCCTTCGGCCTCGATTCGAAGGTGTTCGAGAACGCCCGCCTGTCGCCCGCGCTGCGGCCGCTCAAGGAAGATGTCGTGGGTGAGGTCGACGACATCCTGTGGGTAGTCATGGGCACGATTGGAGTGGTGCTGCTGATTGCGTGTGCCAACGTCGCCAATCTGCTGCTCGTGCGGGTAGAAGGCCGACAGCAGGAGCTCGCAACACGCGCGGCCCTGGGAGCCGCGTGGAGCCGCATCGCGAGGGAGTTGTTGCAGGAGAGTCTTGTCCTGAGTCTGCTGGGCGGTGCGCTTGGACTCGGGGTGGCATACGGCGCGCTCAGGCTCCTGACCGCCATCGGCCCCGAGAGCCTGCCTCGGCTCCAGGAGCTCACGATCGACCCGATGGTCCTCGGATTTGCGTTGGCCGCGTCGCTGCTGTCAGGCGTGCTGTTTGGCATCATCCCGGTCTTGAAGTACAGCGGACCACGCTTCGTGACCGCGTTGCGGGGAAGTCGAACCGCGAGTCACAGTCGCGAACGGCACCGAGTGCGCAACACGCTCGTCGTCGTGCAGGTCGCGCTGGCGCTCGTGCTGCTGGTTGCCTCGGGGCTGATGATTCGGACGTTCCAGACGTTGCGCACCGTTCAGCCCGGCTTCACTCGCGCCGAACAACTGCAGATGGTGAGAGTGTCGATACCCATCACGATGGTGCCCGAGCCGGAGCGCGTGGTGCGCTTGCACAACCAGATCCTCGAAGCGATGACGGCCATCCCCGGCGTGGTGAACGCTGCGCTCGCGAGCTCGGCGCCGCTCGAAGGATTCAACAGCAACGATCCGGTGGCAGCCGAGGACAAGACCTACGCGGCGAACCAGATTCCACCCGTCCGCCGATTCAAGTTCGTATCCCCGGGGTTCTTTCAGACCATCGGCACGCCACTCGTGGCTGGACGCGACGTCACCTGGACCGACGTCTTCGACGATCGGCGCGTGGTCGTGATCTCCGAGAAGATGGCGCGCGAGATGTGGGGCAGCCCGCAGGCGGCATTGAGCAAACGCATCCGCGTGGCCAGTGTCGACGAGTGGCGCGAAATCGTCGGAGTCGTGGGCGATGTCTACGACGACGGCGTTCACGAACCGGCGTCCGCCATCGTCTACTGGCCGATCATGATGGTGAAGTTCTGGGGCAACGAGCGCTTCGTGTCACGTTCGCTGACGTACGTGCTTCGAAGCGAGCGGACCGGCACCGAGGCGTTCCTCACACAGGTGCGGCAGGCCGTCTGGTCGGTGAATGACAACATCCCGGTTGCTCTCGTTCGAACGTTGCAGGACGTGTACGAACAGTCGATGGCGCGTACCGCGTTCGCGATGGTGATGCTGGCCATTGCGGGCGGCATGGCCCTGCTGCTCGGTCTCATCGGGATCTACGGCGTGATTTCGTATTCAGTGTCGCAGCGGACCCGCGAGATCGGCATCCGGATGGCCCTCGGCGTCAACCACGGCGACCTGCGCCGGATGTTCATTCGGCACGGGTTCGTCCTTGCAGGCATTGGCATCGGCGTTGGCGTGGCTGTCGCGGCAGGGTTGACGCGGCTGATGGCATCGCTGCTGTTCCAGGTCAGCCCGCTCGATCCGGTGACGTACGTCGGGGTATCTGCGGTTCTCGTCGCAGCAGCCGTGCTGGCCAGCTATCTTCCCGCCCGGCGGGCAGCGGCGCTCGACCCGGTCGAAGCCCTGCGCGCGGAATGATCTGAGACTCTTGCGCGGACCGCTGGGGATCATCGAATTGTCACGAACCAAGTCGCGACACCTTCCGTCCAAGAGACAGGAGGGGGCAATGGACCTCGTAACACTCGTTCTTGGAATCCTGCTCGTGGGGACCGGTTTCGTGACGCTCATCCGAAAGCTGCACGATCGCTCTTTTCATGAAGCACTGGCTGTGGTGAGAAACGCGCACGGCGACACGGTTCGCGCCGTCGGTTCCTTTGTCAGCATGACGGTCCCGATTGTCTCGTCGATCGCGACCGGGATCGCGTTTCTGGCGCTTGCGATCCTGCTGGTTCGGTGACCGTAGTCCGTTTTCAGTTGGCCTTCGTCCGCCGATCGAGGATGCCCTTGAGTAGCGGAAGGTTCTCGGCTGGTGGCGCGGCCTGCGGAATCGATCGGATATACGCGTAGACGTCCCGGAGTTCTGCTTCGGGCGTCGCCGCGAATGTCGGCATGCCCGGCGTTGCCGGCTTGCGCACGTAGGCGAGGAAGATGTCTTCGGCGCGAGCCATCGGGACCAGCCGCGGCGATCCGGTCTGCCCGTCGAACCCATGACACGCGTAGCAGCGCAGGGTCGTCTCGTAGAGCACCTTGCCGCGCTGTGCGTTGCCTGTCGGCGCGGCAAGCGGAGCAGGTTCAGGCTGACTCTGCGCGCCAGCCGTGCCCGTCGTAACAAATAGCAACAACGTCGCGAGTGCGAGGCGATGAGTCATTGCCGTGATCAGCGCGGTTGCGAGATGACGTCGATGAGGGCAGGCTCGCCAGCTCGCACCTTCGCGAGCGCGCGCTGATACGCTCCCGCCAGCTCTTTCGGGTTCTCGATCGGCCCCTCGCTGTACATCCCGTACGCCTTCGCCATCTGCGCGTAGTTGATGTTCGGGTCGGTGATCACGTTCCCCACGTGTGCGTTCTCGTTGCCGCGTCCGCGAACACCCGCCATCCGCTGGATGATCATGACCTCCGCGTGATACGCGCGGTTGTTGTGAACGACGAAGAGCAGTGGGATTTTGTGGTGCGCGGCTGTCCAGATCACGCCCGGGCTGAAATTGAGATCGCCGTCGCCGACGATGGCGACCGGGAGCCGGCCCGCCTTCCGGTGCGCGAGTGCCCCCCCGACCGAGGCCGGCGTGTCGTAACCGATGCCGAAGCCGCCGCAGTCGCCGTTGTAGCGATAGGGTTTGTCGTGATTGAGCAGCCGGCGCTGCCAGTCGCCCGTGAACTGATGCCCTGACACGATCGCCCAGTCATCGCCGGCGATCTGATCGCCGAGCTCCGCGATGATCCGCGGTACGCTGACCGGGCTGGCATCCCAGCCGTACCTCGCGTCGCGAATCGCGTTGAGTTGAACCTCTTTGTGCGCGGCGGCCACCTTTGCGCCACGCGCTGCGATCGCACTCTTCCGCTCGGGCGTCGTCTGCTTGCGGATCTCTTCGATGAGCGCAGGCAATGTCGCTTCAGCGTCAGCGGCGATCGCCAGGTCCACCTCCGAGTAGCGCCCGAAATCGTGGATGTTGCTGCCCTGGAAGAGGTACTCCGACGTGATGCTGATCGTCTTGCGGCCGTTGGCGCGTGCGGTGCGCGCGGGCGCTGACATGTCGGTGACCTCGAGGCCGAGCGTGACGTCTGGCGTGTAGCCGCGCCCGCCGTTCCCGTACATCGGATGCCACGAGGGGAACTTCTGCCACGACGAGTACCCCATGACATCGACCGGCGCCTGCAGCGCTTCCGACAGCTCGATGAGCAGATCCCACGCCTTCGGCGTCCTGCCCATCTTCGCAATCTGAATCAGCGGGCTCTGCGCGGCGACGAGCATGCGAGCCGCTTCGCGCACGGCGGCTGCGTCACCTTGTGGTATCGCCGGCATGATCAGCTCGGGAATGCGCGGCTCGGTCGTGACGATCGATTCCTGCAATTCCGCGGCAACCGTCAGCACGACAGGTCCCATGGGCGGCGTCATCGCGATCCGGTATGCGCGCATCGCTGACTCCGCGAAGCGCTCGAGCGTCGTCGCTTCATCGTCGTACTTCACGAAGCTGCGAACGAGCAGGCCCATGTCCTGCGCGCTGTGCGGCCGATTGATCACGCCAGACGGGTTGCGATGGTGTCCGACGATCACGACGACCGGCACGCGATCGGCCCAGGCCTGGAAGAGCGCCATGGACGAATGCAGCAGGCCCACTGTGCCGTGCACGACGACGAGCATCGGTTTGCCGGCGGCTTTGGCGTAGCCATGCGCCATCGCGACGGCGGCTTCCTCATGCAGGCAGGTGAGCAGTTCCGGTGCCGTGTTCTTGCCGTAGTTGACGAAGGACTCGTGCAGTCCCTGGAATGTCGACCCCGGGTTGATGGCGGCGTACTCGAAGCCGATCTTCTTGAGCACGTCGACCATGAAGTCAGAAGCCGGCCGGCCCTGCCCGGCCGCACGCGCCGGTGCCGGGCTGCTCGCCTGAGCGGGCATGGCATACGACAGATCGTGGCTGGCCACCGGCAGCTCGACGGAAGGCTGGAGCACTGGTGTTTCGGCGGTTGCCCGTTGCCCTCCCACGACGAGACCGGCTGCGCCAAGGGCTGCGCCCTTGAAGAAATCCCGGCGGTCGACCGAGCCGTTTCCTGAGCTGTCGTGTGAATCTGCCACGATGGCCTCCTGAGCGGCTACATGATACTCGGCTCCGGGCTCTCGGCGCCCAAAGCCGGAACCTCGTGCTACCATCCCCCGCGAGGTGCGTATGGCCCGTCATTTCTCTCCACGCGTGATACTTGCGGTTGGACTGCTTGCGGCGCTGGGCGGCGTCATTGTCCACGCGCAGCGATCGTCTTCAGCGCCGATGGCCGCAGCGGCAGAGAAGTTCCTGGCGTCGCTGACACCGGAGCAGCGCCAGCAGGCGACGTTCACGTTCGATTCTCCCGAGCGGCTGCGCTGGCACTTCGTCCCGCAGTTCGAGCGCAACGGCTTGATGATCAAGGCGATGACCGAGCCGCAGCGGAAGGCTGCCCACGAGCTGCTCAAGACCGGTTTGAGCGACCGTGGCTATACCACCTACACGCAGATCATGCAGCTCGAGAACATCCTGAAGGTGCTCGAGAACGGCAAGGGCCCGGTCCGTGATTCCGAGAACTATCGGTTCTCCGTCTTTGGTACTCCGTCAGCCAAGGGCACGTGGGGCTGGCGCGTCGAGTTCCATCACATCTCGCTGCATTTCTCGGTTGTGAACGGCACGGCGATTTCGAGCACGCCCTCGTTCGCGGGCGCGAACCCGGCCGAAGTCAAGGATGGCCCGCAGAAGGGGCAGCGCACCCTCGCAGCTCTCGAGGACACCGCACGCGCGCTCGTGACGGCGCTCGATCCCGCGCAGCGGAAGACCGCCATCATCAACCCGGTCGCGCTCAACGACATCGTGACGATGAACACGCTCGACATCAATCCGCTCTCGCCCGAAGGCATCAAGGCGTCGGCCATGACGGCGGCGCAGCGCGACATGTTGATGAAGGTCCTCGACTCGTATGCGGGCCTGATGGCGACCGACATCGCCAACGATCGGATGACGAAGCTCAAGATCGCGGGCATCGAGAACATCACGTTTGCGTGGGCGGGCGCGATCGAGCGGGGCCAGAAGCACTACTACCGCGTGCAGGGGCCGACCTTCCTGATCGAGTTCGACAACACGCAGAACGAGGGAAATCACGTCCACTCGGTGTGGCGTGATTTCAGGGGCGACTTCGGACGCGACCTGCTCCGCGAGCACCTCAGGACGTCTCTCCACTAGTAACGCGCAACCTCCAATCCCCAACTTCCAACTCCCAAACAAGCACCTCACCTGCGTTGGGAGTTGGGAGTTGGGGTTTTGCGTTGACTGTCGGGGGAATCGAAACAATGGTCAATGTCATGAGATCGCTCGCGGTACTGTTTCTGATCGCGCTCGTCGTCGTCCCTCTTGCAGGCGATGACAGCGGGCGCATCCTCACCATCGATCACTACCTGCGGGTGCCGTCGTCCGTGCCGGCGATGTCGGGGCAGCCGGCGCAGATCTACGTGCGCGAACGCGTCCAGGCGGGGATGCTGGCGCGCGGTGCCCGCCAGGCGGATCGCGTGGTGCTGTTCGTTCACGGAGCGGGCACGCCCGCGGAAGTGGCCTTCGACGTGCCGCATCAGGACTACAGCTGGATGGGATATCTCGCGCAGGCCGGTTTCGATGCGTTCTCCGTCGACATGACGGGCTACGGGCGGTCGACGCGGCCGGCCGCCATGAACGATCCCTGCAACCTCGCGCCCAATCAGCAGGCCGCTTTGGTGCCTCGCCTCATTCCAGCGCCGTGTCCTGCAACCTACGGTCAGGCGATGACCACGATCGCCTCGGACTGGGCCGACGTTGGTGCCGCTGTCGATTACATCCGCGCCTTGCGCGGCGTCGAACGCGTCAGCCTGGTGGCCTGGTCTCTCGGTGGTCCGCGTGCCGGAGGGTACGCCGCACGCAATCCGCAGAAGGTTCATCGCCTCGTCTTCCTGGCGCCGGGCTACACGCGCGAGAGCAGGGGAGAAGCGCCAGCAAAGGTTCCCGCCGACGGAGTCGTCTTCAACACGCAATCACGCGCCGACTTCGACGCCAACTGGGAGCGACAGGTGGGATGTTCTGCACAGGTCGATCCGGCAGTCAGCGACGTGGTCTGGTCGGAGATGCTCGCGTCCGATCCGGTCGGCGCAACGTGGGGTACGGGTGTTCGGCGCGCGCCACAGACGACAACCTGGGGATGGAACGCGGCTGTCGTCTCGAAGATGCAGGCACCGACGATGATGGTCGCAGCGATTCATGACAAGCAGGTCGTGCCCGAGCGCGTGCGTGAGCTCTACGAGGATCTCGGTGCGGCGCAGAAAGTCATGATCGACCTCGGATGCTCCTCGCACAACGCGATGTGGGAGAAGAACCACACAGCGCTCTTCAAAGCGTCGCTCGAGTGGCTCGAAAAGGGCAGCGTCAACGGCTCGTCGTCTGGCGTCGTGCGGCTGGGATACTAAAACGAGCTGTCGTTCAAACGTCTGGCTTCTCGCTTCTCGCTTCTCGCGTCTCGGTTCGTGTTCAGGTTCGCTGACGCTCGAGTGAGGAACCCCCATGCTGCACGTGAGCCTCGAACCTGTCCCTGAACGTGAACACGAACAGAGCAGAGAGAACTGAGAAGCGTGAACGACGATTCCACATCCAGGCGCAGCGAAATTCAGACCCGGCCGGCTCGCGGGCGTGATCATCGGAAGGCTGACCATTCGATCGATCCACTGTTCCTCGACCGCTGGTCGCCGCGTGCGATGACGGGGGAGCCAATCTCACAGGCAGAGCTGAACGTCCTGTTCGAGGCCGCGCGCTGGGCGCCCTCGGCCGGCAACACATTCCCCTGGCGAATTCTCTACGCGCACCGCGATACCGAGCATTGGCCGCTCTTCTTCGATCTGCTGGTCGAGCGCAACAAGGCGTGGTGCCGCAACGCAGCGGTTCTCCTGGTGTTCATCTCGCGAACGACCAACGAGCAGACCGGAAATCCCCTCAAAACACACAGCTACGACACCGGCGCGGCGTGGGAGAACCTCGCGTTGCAGGGAACGCTCAGCGGCCTCGTCGTGCACGGGATGGCAGGGTTCGATTATGCGCGGGCGAAGACCACGCTCAGCGTCCCGGATGATCTTCGTGTCGAGGCGATGGCTGCCGTCGGCAGGCCTGGCCCGATTACCGTGCTGCCCGAAGATTTCCAGGCGCGCGAGTCACCGAACACACGCCGGCCGATCAGTGAGGTGACCTTCGAAGGACCGTATCGCGATTGACGTTCTTAGTGTGTCAGCGCGTAGAGCAGCGTGTTGACGCCGAAGGCGTAGCCAGGCACTGACATCTGGTAGAAGTACTGCGGATCGTCGGCTTCGCGCTCGAATGAGTCACCCAGGTCCGTGTTGTGCGTCATCAGGACCATGATGTTGTTGTGCTTGTCGACGACAGCACGCGCGTGAGCGACGGCGCTGTCTTCGTAGCGTTCAGACGTCCCGCCACCCGTACTCGCCCAGTGTCCGATCGACGCGATCTGCGGCACTTTCGAGATCTGGAATTGCGACGAGAACAACGGGTGATTCGGCTCCAGGTCGATGATTGGATACTCGGACGGCGGGAGGACCTTGCCGAGCTGCGACACCCACCAGTCCCACGCATAGCTCCCCCAGAAGTCGTCGACCCACAGGAAGCCACCCTTCTGGAGATACAGACGCAGGCGTGCGGCTTCCTCTTCACTGATGGCGGCCGACCCGACCTCCGTCATCATGATGAACGGACACGAGAACATCACGTCGTCGGTGAGCCGGACGAGCAACGGGATCGGCTCCCCGCCATCATCCAGGTTGACGTAGGCCTTGGTCAGCTCCGCGAGTCGAATGGACAGATTGATGTCGGCGCGAGGGTAGTCCACACTCCAGTTCCCGCCGTCACCCCGGAAGTCGCTGTTGAAGGCAACGCGGCAGAACTGGAATCCGCCGAGGAAGTCTTCCGGCTTGGCGACGCGGACGCCGAACCCGCGCCGAAACCCGCCACGCTGGCGGAACTGCGCTTCGACGATGACAGAAGCCGCCAAGAGGGCCACGAAAGCCGCAAGCAGGATGGCTGACCGCCGCCGCACGACAGGGCCGGGCACGGACTCAGTCTAGCAGGTCTGACTCCCGCGGTGATATGCTCGCCTCCGTACCTAGCGGGGCCCGATTCCGACTCAGGGTTCCTACCTGCCCGCCCGATCTCGCCGGGCTCGTGGATGTAGGCATCAAGCGAGCACACATGACAGGTGTGCGATGCCACATCAACTCAACAAGCTCACTCCCAACCTCGTCGTCTCGGATGTCGCGCGGTCGATGGCGTTCTATTGCGATCGTCTCGGCTTCACTGTCTCGACTACGGTGCCTGATGCCGCACCGTACGTGTTCGCCATCGTGGAGTCGGGCCTGGTCCAAATCTTCCTGAACGCGCCGGAGCCGGCGATCGAGGAGTATCCGGCCATGACGGGACGGCCACTCGGCGGCACGTTCACGATGTTCATCGAGGTGAGCGGGATCGAGCGGACGTACGATGAACTGAAGACACAGATCCCAATCGTGTCGCCACTCGAAACCAAGTGGTACGGTGTGGCGGAATTCGTCGTTGCCGATCCCGACGGCTATCTGATCACGTTCGCGGAGCGGAAGTAGATCATCAGCGGGCCGTGCATGGCCGGGGATTCCACCCGGTCGCGTCGGCCTGCTTCTTGAAGTTCGAGCTCGTGACGAATGGCTCGGTCAGGTACTCGGGATCCTCGACGATGGTGGTCACCGTGAACCAGGCGTCGCCATTCCGTTCGCCGAAGAGGTCGTAGTACTCGCGCAGCGTCGTTCGCGCGCTGTACGGCACACCATTCTTGCGGAGGTAACCCGGTCGCAGGTTCGTCGTCACGACCTCGAGCGATCGACCGCGGGTGCCTTCGCGGGGATTGAGGGCGATGGGAAGGAAGTCGGGCGAGCCGGTGCCGCGGACGATGCCCTCCCACTGCGCGACAGAGTTGCCCTGCCATGACGGCTTGCCAGCGTTGGGGAGAGGCGGCGTCTTGGGTCCGCGTGGTGCAAAGCGCAGCAGGCGAGTCTGCGTGCCGGCATCGGTGTCCATCTTCAGCGTGTCGTCGTCCTGCCAGGTGATGTGCAGACGTCCCGGCACGCGCATGATCGCGGCGGCGCCGTACGCCTTGCACTGCTCCTGGTTGGATTCATCCTTTACGGGATCCCATGCGAGGCCGAGTTTGCGTGCGGCGGGGTTGAGTGGGACACCAGCGAAATCGCCACGCGCCGGTGTCACCATGCGCCAGCGCCAGTCCTCGGTCACGACCGATACCCAGTAGCCGGTGAAGTCGACGGGCGCAGCTTCCCGCGCCGAACGCGGCGGCGCCGCGCCTCGTCCACCGGGCGGCGGACCCTGGGCGTCAAGGCGCAGCGATAGCGCCACGCTCAGGACGACCACTACGTTCCACGTTGCACTTCTCATTTGGCCGTCAGACTCCGATAGACCGCTTCGACGAACTCGTCCGGCGGACGCCCGTTGTCGTATTCCGTGTCGTAGTCTCGCGACGGACGTGCCGCCTTCACCTGCTCCCACGTCAGCCCCTTGGTAACCAGGTCCTGAACTCGATCTCGGATGATCGTCACCATGTCGCGATACTCGACGACGTCGGCCTCGTCGGACAGACGCCCGTGGCCCGGGATGACGTATGTGCCACCCTCCTGAAATCGCGCCGGCACGGTGATCTCCAGGATGCGGTTCAACGCAGTGATGAGCCCCTGCACGGACCCGCCGGTCGAACGATCGATCAGCGGGTAGCCCTCAGGAGTGAAGACATCGCCGACAGCGAGCACATCGGAGCGCCGGAAGTGAACGATGCTGTCACCATCGGTGTGCGCCGAAGGCATGTGATGAATGACGATCGACTCGCCGTTCAGATAGAAATCCTTGGATGGGGTGTCGTAGGTGTTGTTGATCGGGAGCGTGATGGCCGCGTTGAGCCGGAAGCCGCCGGCGCCACCGGCAGGTGCGGCCGCGATCAGGCGGTTGAGCACCGACTGGTGAGCGATGACGCGAACGGGCTGCACCGCGCCGGCGCCGCGCTGCTTGACGATCGACTCGTTGCCGCCGACGTGATCCGGGTGCACGTGCGTGTTGACGATGGTATGGATCGGCTTGTTCGAAAGCGCGCGGACAGCCGCGATGATCTGAGGTGCAATCGCACCATCGCCGGCATCAACCAGCAGCACGCCATCATCGCCGATCTGGACGGCTGCGTTGATCCCGTTGACGACGAGCATGTGGATACTGCCCTGGACGTTCAGCACGCCGGCCCCTGGAGGAGCCGCTGGCTGCTGAGCGCTGACGGCGGTGACGATCGCCACGCCTGTGAGCGAGACCAGCGTTGCGATGCGGACGCGTTCGAGGTTTCGCTGCGTCATGGGCCGGTTATCGAGAGACAGCCTGCGAAACCCACGCAGTTGCAGTAGCGTTCGCACTTGTCTTTGGGCTTGTAGATCTTTTCGAGCTTCTGCTGGTACTCGGGGTAGAGCGTCTCGGCGCCGCCGCGAGCGGCCTCTGCCGGTACCGCATACCAGTCGAGAAACTCCTTCAGGTTGGGATTGGCGCCGGGAAGATGATGCGGAACCGTGCCAGGCGGTGCGGGCACTTCGGGCACGTACTCGCAAGGAAACAGTCCTGCGCGCTGACCCGGATCGAGGAACCATGTCTGGCTGCGAACGAGCGGTTCCGTCAGGACGACCGGGTCCTCGAGCACGCTGGTGATCGTCAGGTACGTGCCATGAACGTTCCAGTGCTCGGTCAGTCGCGCCTTGGCGCTGCGTGGAACACCGTTGCGCCGCAGATAGTTTGCCTTGAGATGCGTGGTCGTGATCGTCAGCGTGTTGCCTTCCCACGCGCCGGTCGAGAATCCCTGGAACGTATGCGCGGCGTAGGCGGGAGGATGCGGACGGCCGTCGAGGTAGATCGTGCGCTTGTTTTCGTAGGCGCCGACATGAACGTTGAAGGCGACGATGCGCTGCGTCGCCTGGTCGTAGTCGGCCCAGATGCGGATCGGGGCCAGACCACGGAGTCCGTAGTCAGCCGAGTGGGGGCGGCACTGGTACTCCTGGACGATCGATATGCGGTCGGCATCCCAGGTGTCCGCCCTGAGGCGGCCGGCCTC
>JAICEG010000128.1 GCA_025924295.1 Vicinamibacteria bacterium | reverse complement strand
GGATTTCGAACACGCAGCCAGCCCGGTGACGGGTGAATCCGCGCAGGTCCATCAGGACACAGTCCGACTCGGCCAGCAACCGGTGGACCGCGTACTTCCACGTCGAATCGCCGGCGCAATAGATCACGTTCACTCGAAACCGGCCGTCCGGGTCACGCTCGCGGTCAAATGATGCCAGCCGCGCGTTCACGCCGGCGCGATCGTGAACGAACTCCCGGTTGGATCGGCCCCTCATGAAGTCAAGCAACTCGTGGGGTTCGAGCGTCGTCAGCGCGACATCGGTGGCGCCGACGAGCTGAATGCTTCCAACGCTTCGCCACATCGTCTCGAACTGCTGAAAGAGGTGCTCGCTTCTCGCTCCCAATGTGAAGGAACGCAGCAGCAGTAATCGCACGCCAGGTCCACGATAGTGCGGCACGCGACCGAGCATGCGGTGCACGGCCGCCGACCACACCACGAAGCAGGCGATATTGCCGAGGGGACCGATGAGCGATTGCACTGACCCCACGGCGAGAGCGAAGTACAGCCATGCCGACGATACGAGCAGCCATTGATCGCTGATGCGTTTATGCGCGTATCTGGTCGCGACGAGGCGGAACGTTCCTATGCCTATCGCGATGGCGGCGAGGAGACCAACCGCGATCAGGACGAATGTTTGCCGCAGAATGAACCAGATGTGGTCGGCAAAATACGACAGGATCAATTCTGTATTCGAGTCGGAGGCATCCAGTATCGCGCCGCTCGACGCCCGCTGCGCTGACTCCATCAGAATTGCCGTCCGTGGATCGGCCATGAACTCGGCCCGGATGGGACCCTGCATGACCACGACCGAGGCAACGATGGCGACGAAGGTGGCCATGAAGACGATCGTGAAGAACGCCGCGGCCAACATTCCCATCGCGCGAATGCGCGGATGCAGGAGCATCGCCAGCACGGCCGCCGCCGGAAGGGCAAGTGCTATCGAGTCTTCACTCTCCTGCCACAGTTGGTTGAGCAGCACGAGCACGACGAGCTGCGCGGCGACCAACGGCAGACCCGGTTTCCAGCGTCCGAGTACCAGGCGAATACTGAGAGCCAGTGGTGCGGTGCACGACACGGCAGCGACCGCGAATTGGAGGACTGATGGCGGATGTGCGCCTAGATCCGCCAGCGTGTCGACAACGGCAAGAACGAGGGCCAATGCGATGCCGGCCACGAGATACAGCCGCATCAGGCGCGAACGATGCCAGACGGCCTCGTCTGCCAGCGTCGGCCAGGGGATTGGCGAATCGCCGGACTGACCGGACACGGATGGGGCCGCGCTGGCGTTCGCCGGGGGCGACGGCGCCTGTGTGTCCGGGGCGATGAGGGAGCGTTGGACTCGTCGACGGTAGAGGGAAAGAATCGGCAGCGAAACGACAATGGCGGCAATGAGGCTCGGAATGGCAAGCGCGGGCGTACCTTGTATCTCGGCCACCCAGCTACAGCCAGCGCAGAACGAATCGAGTGAGTTGCCCACACCGCACCTCGAGCTCTCTGACTGGCGAGTGCTCCCAGTCAGAGCCAGGAAAAGCGGCTGCGATTATAGGGCTGATGCGAGGCTGGCACCGGTCGCATCGAATACCGTCGCGGCGTCGGCGCTCGCCATCGCGATGAAATGCGGCGTGATGACCGGATCGAACTGGGTGCCGATCCCTGCTTCGAGCCGGCGGACGGCTTCCTCGAGCGCCAGGCCCCGGCGATACGGACGCGAAGAGATCATCGCGTCGAAGGCGTCCATCACCGAGACGATGCGGGAGCCGATCGGGATCTCGTCTCCGCGCAGGCCGGCGGGGTAGCCGGTGCCGTCGAATGCTTCGTGGTGATGGAGCACGAACAGGCTGACGCGCTCGAACCCGGGAACCACGCGCAGTACCGCCCAGCCGTACTCGGGATGCTTCTTGATGATCTCGCGCTCCTCGTGGGTGAGCGGGGCCGGTTTCTTCAGGATGTGATCGGGCGTTCCGATCTTGCCGATGTCGTGCAGGATGGCGGCGACCTCGAGGTCGCGCAACGCCCCATCATCGAATCCGAGCTCGCGTCCGATGCGGACGGACCATTCGGCCAATCGCGTGGAGTGGACGCCGGTATTCAGATCCTTCAGGTCGAGCAGCTGGTTCAGCGCGCAGATCACCGACGTACGCACGGCAAGGAGCTCACCCTGGAGCTCCTTGACGCGCAGGTTCTCTGGCACCCACGAGGGGGTCATGGTCGTTACCACAGCCTCAGCAGCGGACGGCCGGCACGCAGCGCCGCCGGAATATTGAGTCGGCCCTTCTTCACTTCGGCGGAGAACGGGACCGCGTGGCCCTGGGCATCGGCCGCTTGAGACGGCGTGATGCGGGTGTTCAGCTCGACCAGCAGGGCCGCGGTGCCCGCGGCAAACGGTGTGCTGAACGACGTGCCCCAGGCCGCGGCGTAGCTGCCGAACGGATAGGTGCTGACGATGCCCTCCCCCGGCGCGGCAATCCACGCGACGGTCGGACCGTAGTTCGAGAAATACGACAGCGTGTCCCAGTCCGTCGTCGAAGCGACGCCGATGACGTTGGACAGCGCCGCCGGATACACGTTGATCTTCTGGCCGTTGTTTCCAGTCGAGGCTACGGCCACGACACCGCGGGTGGTCGCGTAGTTCAACGCGTATTCCAGCTCGCGTGACCGGGTCGAGAAGCTGAAGCTCATATTGATCACCTCAGCGTCCTCTCGCACGGCGGTGTAGATCGCCCGCAGCACGTCCGAGGCGTATCCCGAGCCATTGGCTTTGAATGCCTTGAGCGGGAGGATCTGGGCACGTGGTGCGGCCAGGTGAATGACGCCCGCCACCATCGTGCCGTGACCGAACGCCGCGTAATCAGGTCCGTCCAGGATCGCCATCGTCGACTGATCGAGGATCGCCATCGTCGACTGGTTCACGAAGCCGGGCTCGCCATCGAGAATGGCCATCGTCGACTGATTGACGTCGGTGCTCTCCGCGCCGCCCTCGCGGTTGCGCGTGAAGTCGTAGCCCGGGAGAAGAACCGGCTTCAGTGCCGGATGCGGGTCGACACCGGTATCGATGACCGCGACTGTGATGCCGCGCCCGGTGACGCCGTAAGTCCGATGTGCATCGAGCAGGCCGAGGATCTCGACGGCCGGCTGACGGACGTAGCCGCCGCGGACCATGGTGCCGTAGTAGTTGATCGGCTCCTTGTCGTAGAGCGCCAATGGTGCCTGTGTGCCCGGCGCGCCTTCGGTGCGCACGATCTGATCGAGCTCCACCGAGACGCCGGGGATGGTCTCGAGCAGGTTGATCACGAGCGGCACGGCGAGCGCGTCGGGGATCGACACCAGCGACAGCTTGCCGAGCGTGCCGTCGAGCCCGTAGAGCACCTGGCAGCCGACAAGCCGGCAGACCGATTTCACGACGGGCAGGTCGAGCAGTCCCGACGTCCGGACGATCAGGCGTTCAGCAGCCGCCGCCGGTGCCGGCGCGCAGCCGAGCACGGTGACGACGAGGAACGCGGCGAGCATCTGTGAGTATCGGCGGCGAATCATGTCAGGTTCCTTCAGTGTTTAGCGGCTCGAATGAGTCCCGGGGTCCAACAGCATTTCAATGGGCAGTGCGATGACGTCACGGCCGGCGTAGACCATCAGCTTGAGCGCCTTCCGGAAGGCGAACGTGCATCTGAACTCGCCGAGGTGATTCGTCTGGAACGAGCTGATCTCCAGGCGCTCGTCGACCAGCGACAGCCAGATGTTGTCAACCGGCCGTGCCGGGTTGTGGCGATCGACGATCTGTCCCGACAACAGGAACCATCCCGCGCGGGAGCCGGTCTCGATATGAAGGTCGATCACGAGCGACTCGGCGTCGAAGACGACGTGTCGAGAGAACGATGCCGCGGCGCGAATGCCGGCCGGCGCCGCCTGGTGGCTGTCGAACACGAGCGTGGCCGTCGTGGCTGACGCCCACGAGATGAACGGATACGACGGGCCGGCCAGCGGCGCAGCCAGCGTCTGCTGTGCGAAATAGGACTTCGCGACGCGCACCGCGTCAGCCGGCGGCGTCAACGTGCGCTCCTCCGCGGCAAACAACGCGAGGCCCTGCCACGCGTCGAACGCCGCTACGCACTCGCTGCAGCCTGCGCGTAAGTGCCTGTCCATCTCCGTTGCGACCTCCTCAGCCAGCTGACCCCTCACGAGGTCAACCCACTGCGGCGATGTGAAGTGCTCCCTCATGTCAAATACCTTCGCGCGTTGTCTGCATCCGGAAGGCGGGTGAGGGGCGCGTATACAGATAGGGGCCGCGAGCGGCGTGAAAAATAGAGGTACTCATAAAAAAATCATGCATGCCCGGACTTGCCCGTCACGACAAACGGCGCCCAGTGGTACGGGTGCGGGTACTCCTTCCTGATGTGCAGCATCGTGTCGCGCAGTGCGGTTACGACGGGCGTGCCCGACGCGACGGCCTGATAGAGATCGGTCATGACGCTCCCCGTGCTCTGGTCGTGAACGTTCCAGAGGCTGAGCAGCAAGGTCCTGGCGCCGGCGCAGAAGAGGCCGCGCGTGATGCCGAGGAGTTCGTCGCCGGCGGCGGCGACGTTGGCGCCCGTTGCGCACCCGCTCAGGGTGACGAGGTCGGCGCGCATCCTCATTCGATAGAGGTCGTAGACATTGAGATAGGTGTCGCCCAAGCGGATGCCAGAGAACATCGGGTTCTCCGGGCGGAAATGCCCGTGCGAGGCGATGTGCAGGATGCGGCAGTCGCGCCCGTGCGTGCGCAGCACCTGCTCGGTGGCATCGGTGCCGAGGAAGAGCCGCGAGTCAGGCAGTGCGGTCGCGACGGCTCGCGCCTCGGTCTCGATGAGAGGCGCCTGCTCGTCAGCCACGCCGAGCACGAGCCCCCCCTGCCCGCCGCCTGACGGCTGCTGCTGGCACGTCGCGTAAATGCTGGCGCTCGGAGCGTATGAGACGACGCACGAGTCGGTGACGTAGTGCGTCCCGGCGTAGAGCGCATGAAACGGCACGTAGTGCAGGAGCCCGTGCGGAACGATGATGAGGCGCCGCCCCTCGATACGCGACCAGACCGGAGCGAGCAGTTCGTTGAACAGCTCGTGAAGATGCGCCTGGGTCGACCTGAGCAGCGCCTCGTGGAACGTGCGGATGTAGTCGGCGCCCAGCCGGAACTTCGAGAACTGGAACTGCAGCATCCGGACATGCTCGGCGGCGCGTGACATCGTCGAGACCGGCGCGATCTCGAGCCGGTCACGATCCAGCAGGCAGAGCACGATGCGGTCGTCGACCTGGAAGTACTCGACCAGCGTCGCGTCCTTCGGCAGCGCAGCACGGATGGCGTCGAGCGACGAGACCGACGGTGCATGCAGGTCGGCCTGCGACGAATCGGTCGTCTTCAGCTCGCGCAGGGCACGCACCATGTCCTGCTCGCGTGATCCGATCTCGCGTTGGAACGTTGCCACCCGCTGGCTCGATTGATCTCCGGGGCGAAGTTGTTCCTGTGCCACCAGGTGGTAGTACCAGTTCAGCTCCTCGCGCAGCTCACGGATCGAGTGGGCGAGCTGGCTCTCGGATCCCTCTTCGCGCGCCAGCGCGTGGACCGGCTGGAACATGAGATCGAACAGGGTCCGCGACTTCGCCTGCTCGATGTGTGAGAACGCCTCCTCGAAACCGCCGCCGGCGGTTTCTCTATCGAGGCACAACTCCACCAGTCGTTCGTAGACCTCGCCCTTGTTCTTGACGAAGGCGATCTTCAGGTCCTCGCCATTGAGGCGGCTGCGAAGCGTCTCGAGCGCCTCCCGTGCGGCCTGATACGACGTGTAGGCAGCGGCCCGCTCGCCGACGCGAAGGAGTGCATGGCCCTGGAGCAGGCGGGCGTGATACGTCAGGATCGGGCTCTCGCTGCGCGCCAGTTGCGCCAGTGCGTTGTCGCACCGTCGTCTCCCATCGGCCGCATCGTCGAGGCGAAGTGCGATGCGTGCCAGGAGCAGATGGCACATCGCCGCTCGCGGCGGCAGTCCTGACTTCTCGAAGCAGGCGAGTGCGGCGAGGCACAGCCGCCGGGCCTCGAACAGGCGCCCTTCGTCGACCAGGAGAATGGCCTGGTAGAGATCGAT
The DNA here is from genome assembly GCA_025924295.1 of Vicinamibacteria bacterium. GTDB lineage: Bacteria > Acidobacteriota > Vicinamibacteria > Vicinamibacterales > UBA2999 > Gp6-AA40. Next base: position 5,552 of record JAICEG010000128.1, on the reverse strand, counting down.
GAGCGACGGCCAGACGCGGTTCTGTTCTTCGACCATGCGCGCGCGCGGATGTGAAGATTTCGAGCGCCTTGAACGCCTTGCCTTCCTGCCCGTGCGACGTCGCCGCATTGGACAGCGCCTTCGCTGCCTCGTAGCCCATGCCGAGCTCGTTGAACCGGGCATGCGCCTGTTCGGCCATCTCGCGCGCATCGATGCTCAGGTTCAGTTCCAGGTAGATCTCGGAGAGATCGAGCAGCGAGAGAGCCGCGTGGTAGGCATCTCCGGTTCGTTTCGAGGCCGCGGCTGCCGCCTGCAGAAGCTCGATCGCGCGGGAGTACTCGCCGCGCAGGTAGTAGAGCCAGGCGATGTTGTAGTCGGCCTGCGCGACGGCCTGATCGAGTCCGCGGCTCGCCGCCAGTGTGCGCGCCGATTCGTAGGCGGCGAGCGCTTCGCGAAAGTCGTTGAGCGATGTGAGCGTGACCGCCTTGTTGTGAATGACGTGCAGCAGACCGTCGGTATCGCCGAGCGCGGCCAGCGCCTGGTGCGCGCGCTCGTAGCACGCCATCGCTTCGGCAAACCGGTCCTGCCGGTGCATCAGGTTGCCGATCGTGTTGTCGAGCCGTGCCAGGCGAAGCACGTCGCCTTGATCGGAGAAGAGTTGGCGAGCGCGCTCACCCGCCTCGAGCGCCTGGTCGTAGCGTCCGAGCAGCAGCAGCGGCTGCATGCAGGCGCTGAGCGTCCGGGCCAGTTCCGCCCCATCGCCGATGCGCTCGAAGGCGGCAATTGCCCTGGTGTGGAGATCGGCGGCGTCCTGATTGCGGCCACCGACCGAGAGGGCGTTCGCCGCCGCACGCAGCGCAAGCGCGATGAGGTGTTCGTCGCCGACGCGTTCGGCCACGCGGTGAGCGCCCTGCGCGAAAGCGAGCGAGCGGCGGAAGTCGACGCGCAGCTGGTCACGCGAGCGATCGAGCAGGCGCTGGGCCAGCAGGACGTTGATCAAGCGGGGATGGCGCGCGAAGAAGCGGTCGAGTGCCGACGCGTCCGGCAGGTTCGCAATCACTCGCGCGACCCGAGTACCCGGCGCTGGCTTGACCCGCGTCGCCACCGCAACGCTCACAGTCCGACCCTTTCGAGCACCGATCGCAGGCGGTCGAGGCATTTCATCCGCATGAAGCCGATCGAGCCGGTGGCGATGCCGAGCGCTTGCGCCACGTCCTTGTAGGGACGCGCGGGTGTTTCGAAGAACAGCATCCGCACCATCGCCTGACACCGTTCGGATAGCCCCTCGATGCCGTCGCGCAGCGCCTGCGTTCTCTGGCAGTGCTCGATGAGCGAATCAGGCAACTGTTCCTCGTCCTGAGTGGTCTCGGCCAGGTTGCCGTCGTCGGCAACAAAACGATCGTTCCGCTTCTTCCACTTGCCGACTTTTCGCGCGGTCGCTCGAATGAGCCACGCTGGCAGCGCCTGCGGATCACGAAGTGTCGGCAGCTCGGCGACCAGATCGAGGCAGACCGCTTGAAACACATCGGCCGCATCCTCGCGGCTGAGGCCCTGCCGCAGCGGAATCGAGTAGATCAAGCGGCTGTAGCGATCGACGAGCACACCCCAGGCCTCCTCATCACCCGACACGCACGCCGACACCAGCTCGGTGTCGGTGAGCGGTTCATCGGTGACGTTGAGAGCGGCGGCGAGGGCGTTCATCGGCGAACGCTCCTCGACTCGGGGCGAAGGAACATCCGCTCGACGTTCCAGAGGGTGTAGTGATCCAGCACCGACGGCTGGAAGTTGCCGAGGTCGGCACGGGCGCCAACGAGGATATGGGGGGCGGCCAGGAAGATCATGGGAAGTTGTTCGGCGACGATGGTCTGCACGCGGTCGTAGAGGCGCTTCCGCTCGCGATAGTCGAGCGTGATCAGCTGTTTCTGCATCAGCCGATCGATCTCGTCCTCCCACGCTGTGGCCGGCGCTTTCTGTCCGAGTCGCCACAGATGGTTGCTGCCCGACGACATCCACACGTTCATCTCGCCGTTCGGATCGGCATCGCCGCCGCCGAGGCCGAGGACTGACGCGTCGTAGTCGAAGGTCTGAAAGACGCGATCGACGAGCGCCCGGAACTCGAGCGGCACGACCTGGACGCCCATGCCGAGCTCCTTCAGGTCGGCCTGAATGAGCGTGGCCATCTCGGTGCGCTGCGCGCTCGTGGAGCTGGTGACGATCGTGAACGTGACCGGCCGGCCCTGGCGATCGATCAGGGCGCCGTCAGGCCGCCATGAAAACCCCGAGGCCTTGAGAATCGCGCGTGCCTCACTCACGTTGCGCGGCTGTCTCGGCAGCGATGTGTTGATCCAGAGCCGGTTGCCAGGGCTGACGTTTCCCCACAGCGGAACCGCGCGTCCGCGGTAGACCAGCCGGGCGATGCCTTCCCGGTCGATCGCTCTCGAGACCGCACGACGGAACCCGAGGTCGCTGAACCACTGCTGCTTGACTGCGACCTGCGGCAGATTCTTGCCGGTCAAATCGTTCTGGTTGAAGAACAGGAAGTTGTATTCGAGGCTCGGGCCGAGGTCCTTGAGCTGGTACCGCCCGGCGGCCTGATCGCGCACCAGGACGCCGAAGTTGTCTGCGCTGGCGCGGCTCAGCACGTCACTGTCGCCGCTCTGAAAGCGAATGACCTGCGCGTCTTCGTTTCCCGTGAACAGGAACACGAGCTCGTCGAGGTAGGGAAGGCGACGCTTTGCCGAATCGGTCTTCCAGTAATACGGGTTGCGCTCGAGGACGAGGCGCTGGCCCGCAACGTATTCCTTCAACCGGTACGGTCCGAGACCCGCGACGGCCGCGGCCGGCGTGGAAACAGCCCACATGTTGCTGATGGCGCCTTTGGTGTACGCCTCGACCAGCAGATGACGCGGCAGGATCGCGATGCTGTCGAACAACCGTTCCGCCGCCGCATACGGCTGCGCCATCGTCAGGCGTACGGTGTACTCATCGACCTTGGTCACACGCACCGGCTGGCCGCCGACGATGAGGAGATCCCGGTTCGGCGAGCCGGTGCGTTCGTCGAGCAGCACCTGGAACGTGAAGACCACGTCGTCGGCATCGAAGGGGCGGCCATCGGAGAAACGGATGCCCTTGCGCAGCTTCAGCGTGTACTCGCGCCCGTCCGATGAACGCTTCCATTCAGTGGCCAGCGCCCCCTCGGTCGCCTGCGTTGCGCGATCGATGTGAATGAGGTCGGCAATCATGCGGCCGATGACTTCGCGCGACGGCGCGTCGGCGGCAATCGCCGGGTTGAGCGTCCGCGGTTCGGCGCGCAGCGCCACGACCAGGCGTCCGCCGTGGTTCCCCGAGGTCGCCTTCTCGACGAGGACTTCTTCACCGGGAGTGATGGCCGCGGGGACGGCGGCGGAGACTGTCAGTGCCGAAAGCAGGACAACGAGCGCGGATCCGATGAATCGATTCATGAGGCTTCTCCTCAACCCGTGACGAGACGCATGCGCTCGTGCACCATCGAGGTGAGCGCGTGGTATGCGACAGCGACCGCCACCAGGGCGACGGCTGGCGTGAACATCCACCAATAGGAGGTCAGCACCGAGTACTGCTGAAGGCTTCCCAGCATCGCCCCCCAGCTCGGCGTCGGCTCTCCCACGCCCAGACCGAGGAACGACAGCGTGACCTCTGCGAGGATGTACTGCGGCACCAGCAGCCCGGCCTGCGTGAGGACAACGCCGAGGGCCTGCGGGAGGACGTGACGACGCAGCAGGTACGGTGAGGTGGCGCCGAAACTTTTCGCCGCCGTCACGTACGTGCGCTCTCGCGCGCTCAGCACGATGCCGCGAACGAGCCGGGCCGGCCGCGCCCAGCCCACCACGCCAACCACTGCGACCAGGAGCAGGAACGTCGCGCGCGTGTCGAGGTGAAGGGGCAGTGCAGCTCTGACGGCGAACAGGAGATAGAGCCACGGGATGGCCATGAAGAGATCCGCCGCTCTCATCAGCGCAGCGTCGATCCGGCCGCCGAAGAAGCCGGCGAGCGTGCCGAACGTAACGCCGACCAGCAGCGCGCACGACGTGGCCACGAGCCCGGCGCCGATCGAGACGCGGCCTCCGTGGAGCAGCCGCGACAGCACGTCACGGCCGAATCCGTCCGTGCCGAGCAACGAAGTCCGGCCAGGACTGTCGACACCAAAGAGATGTATCCGGCTCTGGATGCCGGGCAGCAGCGTGTATGCGGCCCCGGTCACCATGAGCTGTACGGGGAATCGCCGCGTGGTGTCTTCGACGTATCCGTCGAAGTTGTCCGGGTCCGGCATGACGCCATACACGAAGGGCCGGACGTGGAATCGACCATCGGCGTCGACGAAGCGAAGCGGCGTCGGCGGTGCGTACGGAAACGCACGCGCCTGTTCCACCGGGTCGTACGGCGCAGCAAAGCCTGCGAGCAGCACGAGCAGGTGCAGTCCGACGAGGACCGAGACGATCGCGCGAGGCCGGTTCATGCGCGAATCCTCGGATCGACGACGTAGAGCGTGAGGTCGGCGGCGAGATTGCCGGCCACGAGCAGCGCGCTCGCCAGCATCGATGCGCTCAGGACGAGGTGCACGTCTTTGGCAAGCAGCGCCTCCACGACCAGCGGTCCCAACCCCGGCCAGCTCATGACGACTTCAATCAGGAGCGACGCGCTGAGCAGCGTGGCGATCGACAGGCCGGCAAGTGAGACGAGCGGGTTGGCGGCCAGCGGCAGCACGTAACGGAGCGTGATCCGCGAATGCGAGATTCCGTGACCGCGTGCGGCGAGCACCGCCGGCGCCTGCGCGGCCTCGATCACGCTCGCCCGCACGTGGCGAACGAGAGCGGGCAGGGCCGTCGCGACGAGCGCGCAGAGCGGGAGAAACGCGTGCGAGATCAGATCGCGGATCCGCGCTCCAGTACCCAGGTCTTCGGCCCCCGGCGTATACATGCCGCCGGTTGGAAACAATCCCGTCCGCAGCGCAAGCAGGAGCAGCAGCATGGCCACGAGCAGGTCGGGCAGTGCCACGAGGGTCGACGTCACTCCGCTGCTGACGCGGTCGACCCACTGGTTCTTCCGGCGCGCGATCCACACGCCGAGCGGCAGCGCGAGCGTCCACGTCAGCAGCATGGCTGGAACCGTCAGCAGCAAGGTGTTGCCCGCACGCTCCCAGATGACCGACGACACCGGCGCGCGATGTGCGAGGGAGAACCCGAGATCACCGGCCACGAACGACTGCAGCCACAGCCAGTAGCGGACAGCAGGCGACTGCGTCAGGCCGTACTGCTCGCGCAGAGCGTCGACCGCCTGCGTCGACACGCGCGTATCCATCCGGAGCTCGGTGAAGAAATCGCCCGGGGCGAGCTCCAGCAGAGCAAACGAGAACACCGACACGGCAAAGAGCGTGACGACACTCGACCCGATGCGACGTGCGACGGCCGTCATGCGACGGCTCCCTGGGGCACGCAGTGCCGGGGCGCGACGGTCTGCCCGTCCTCCATCACGAGGATGTCGTTGGCGAACCCGGCGAGGAAATCCAGGTCGTGCGAGATGCACAGGTACGTGAG
>JAICEG010000127.1 GCA_025924295.1 Vicinamibacteria bacterium | reverse complement strand
GATCGTTCACGTAGACCTGGCGGGTCATGGGATCAACCGACACGCCATGAACGTTGTTCATGTAGTTGGGCCGGGTCTCGTTCGGCGGGTTGCCCCGTTCACCCCACGAGAGGAGGTACTTGCCGTCCTTGTCGAACTTGACGACGCGCGTGTTGGCGTAGCCGTCGGAAACGTAGAAGCTGCCGTCGGGCTGCCACGCCATGAACGTGGGGCGATAGAAGTGCTTGTCGTCGGAGGCATGCTCATTGGGAACGCCGATCGTCTGCAGCAGCTTCTTCCCGTCGTTGGTGAACTTGAAGATCGCGTGACGGTAGTCGTCCACGACCCACACGTTCTTCTGCGGATCGTACGGGCTGATGTACACCGAATGCGGCCGGCGCAGCATCTTGTCCCACTGCTTCCACGTCTCGATGATGTTGCCGTTGCGATCGATGACGACGATGCAGTTCTCCCAGAGGAAGTCGACACCGGCCTTGCCGGCATCGGAGTCGTCGCCCGGCTTGCCGTTCACCTCGAGCGCTCCGGGTGGGCTCGCCTGGGTCGCGTTCCTCATCAGTCCCATCACCGGGAACGAGAGGTTCGGTGCGATCTGCGGCAGCGCCGTGCCCGGGCCCTTGACGGGCGGCAGAACCGGTAGTTGGCCTCGCTGCACGTAGTAGACGCGGTCCGGGCTCTCCGCGAAGACGCCCTGACCGGCGCCCCACGTCCACTTCTCATTGCCGGGAAGCGTGCTGATGTCCTTGGGCCAGTCGGCGACGACGTCGTACGGTCCGGTGACGTCGAGCGAGCCGATTGACGCCGGCACGGCAGAAAACCCGCCGCCCGGGCGCGGGCCTGATTGACCGTGGATCGTCGACTGCTGATCGGCGACGAGGTAGCCGACTGCGAATGCCGCCACTGCGAGCGAGGTTGCCGTCCAACGCGTAGCCATCGATGTCCTCCTGTCGATTCCCCGCCTCATCTCGGAAAGGGCGTGAGCTTCTGGGTCGCGTTCGCAGGAGAAGGCGACCGGGCCACGTTCATGACCATCGCTAGATAGCTGTAGTACCCCTGGAGCCCGGCCGCTTCGACGACGCCTGCTTCACCGAACTTGCCCAGAGCACGTTCGTACGTCGCATCGCTGACGCTCCCGTTGTTCAGGAGCTCCATGCAGAAGTCGTGAAGGATCGCTTCATCGTCTGCCATGCGATCGGGGCGGCGCCCATCGGAGACGGCGTTGATGATGTCGGTGCTGAGACCGGCCTTCACGGCCAGGGTGTGGTGAGCGTTCCACTCGTAGCTGTTGGTCCAGTGGCGCGCGGCGATCAGGATGGCGAGCTCGGTGAGCTTCGGGCTGAGCGCGCTGTTCTGCAGGTTGTGCAGACGGAGCTGCAGCGAGGGCACCACGAGATCGGGCACGCGCAGCAGGACCGACCACGGCGGCCCGACGAGATCGGTGTTGCGGATCGACTTGTAGTCAGCGACCGCCTTCTTCTGCGCGTCGGTCATCTTGTCCGCCGGGATCGGCGGCATTCGATCCTGGGCCATAGCCTGCGCCGTACACACCAGACCAAGCGCCAGAAGGGCAGGGAGTATTTTCATTTTGCTCATCCCTCCAATGACGACCAGGGAGCACAAGACCAACGACAATCGCCCAACACGACACACAGAGGCACCGAGGCACTGAGAAGCCTCGGTGTGTCGTAGGGGGTGAACACCGCCTGCGCGTCCTGCTACCTCAATTCAACGCGAACACAAACAGGTAACTCGAGTTCTGCAGCTTGTCCCAGTTCACCGGATGCAGGTGCCGGCCGCCGGCCTGCACGGCGAGATACTGCTTCGGCCCGATCGCGTAGGTGACCGGGGCGCCCTTGAGCGGCGTGCCGACGTTGAAGCGCCACAGCTCCTGCAGCGTCTCGTCGTTGTAGGCGACGATCCAGCCGTCCTGCAGCGCCGTGAACACCACGCCGCCGGCGGTTGCGAGCGCACCGGAGCGAACCTCGATTTCCGTCACCGCTTTTGCGATGACCTTGTGGTTGATCGCATCGAACGCCGTCACCGAGCCGTAATAGAGGTCGCTGCTGTACTGGCGCGGCTGGCTGGCCTTGGTGTCGATCCCGCCGTCCGGGCCGAGCGATCCCACCGCGGCGCCGTTCTGTGTGAAGCACCCTTCGGTGCCCACGCCGTACGCGATGTTCTTGATCGGGTTGAACGCCATCGGCTGGTGCGCGACACCGCCGTGCCATGTCGGGCAGCTGCGCTTCTTTCCGTCGCCTCGGAGCGCGCGCGCCTCGGGGTTATAGAGTTGCACGTCGAGCTTCGGGTTGTAGTCCAGCGGCTTGCCGGTCTCGGGATCGATGCCCTTTGTCCAGTTCAGGTGATTGACGTACTTCTCGGCGGCCAGAAATCTTCCGGTGGTCCGATCGAGCGAGTAGAAGAAGCCGTTGCGCGCGAAGTGGCCGACGACCTTTCGCTGTGCGCCGTTGACCTTCGTGTCGTAGAGCATGAAGACGCCGGCTTCATCGAAGTCCCACGAGTCGTTCGGCGTGTACTGGAAGTACCACTTCATCTTGCCGGTCGCGACGTCGAGGGCGACAACCGAGTTGGTGTAGAGGTTGTCGCCAGGACGGAACTGCGGGTCGTAGATCGGGAACGGATTGCCGGTGCCGAAGATGTAGAGGTTCTGTTCGGGATCGTAGGAGCCGGTCTGCCAGATTCCGCCGCCGCCGGTCTTCCACGCGTTGTGATCGTCCTTCCAGGTGTTGCTGCCGGGATCGCCCGGCTTCGGCACGGTGTACCAGCGCCACAGCTCGTTGCCGGTGTTGACGTCGAGCCCGGCGACCCAGCCGCGGGTGCCGCCATCGCCGGCGCCGTTCTGCACGAGCACCTTGCCATCGGCGACGATCGGCGCGGTCAGGAATCGCTCCTGGTTGCCGAACTCGTTCTTGGTCATCATCTTCTTGTCCCAGACGATCTCGCCGTTCTCGCGATTGATCGCGATGACGCGGCCGTCGGGCAGATTGGCGATGACCTTGTCTTCCCAGAGCGCGATCCCGCGCGTGCGCGAGGTGTTGCCTTCGTGCGGTACGCCCGGATCGGTGACCCACGCGAACGAGCCGCGATTCCCCTGGCGCGCGTCGATCTTGTAGATCGTGCCCCAGCCGTCGCTCGTGTACATGAAGCCGTTGTCGATGAGCGGGTTGGTCTCGTTCTCAGGGCCGTTCTGCCCGACGTCCTGCATGCCGCCGAGCGCGAGCGTCCAGACCATGCGCAGGTCCTTCACGTTGTCGCGGTTGATCTGCGTGAGCCGCGAGTAACGGAGCGAGCCGTAGTCGCCGTTCATCAGGAGCCAGTTCTGCGGCTCGTTGGCGGCATTGATGAGCCGGTCCTTGCTGACCGTGAGCGAGTACTGGCCGGACAACGTGACCGCGGATACGACGAGAGCAAGCAGGCATGCCGAGGTCGTCAGCTTCCGTGAATGATGGCGCATCAGTGTGTCCCTCTATCGGTGCGCAAATACTACAACTCCCTAACGGAAGTCCCAACTCCGAGACTCCCAACTCCCAATTTCCAACTCCCAACGGCCCGCGAAGGCTACTTTGGTGCTGCTAAGGTCGCTTCGCTGTGATCAGGATTTTCGCTGCGCCCGATTCGGTGGGGAGATCAGTGCTGCCGGCGGGAAATCCGTTCTTCTGCAGGATGAACGCGACGATGTCGGTGTAGTCCTGCGCCGGCAGCGAGCCCGGACGTTCCGGCGGCATCACCTTCTGAATGCGCGCCGACAGCTCGCCAACCTCCATGTCGCCCCAGAGGAACAGGAAGCTCTCACCGACGATGCTGGGCGCCGTGTTGTCGCCCCGAAGATCGTCGCGATGACACGAGACGCATGCCTGCTGGTAGGACGAGCGTCCGCGTTCGGCCTGCGCTTCGGTGTAGACGCCGTCCCACACGGTTCGCGTGGACTGACCGTCCACGGCTCGGAGCAGCGTGCACGAAACGATCAACGCGAGGCAGATACGGAACCACGAACGGCGAACCATGAACCCCGAACCGGAACCGCGAACACGAACCCATGAACCGTGAACCATGAACCGTGAACTGTCAGCTATTGCGTCGAACGAGTCCCATTGCTTCCAGCAGGCAGCGCGAAGACCAGCAGCGAGTTTCCGCTGTTCGGCCGACGGATCTCCGGCGCGAGCTCGGGGGCGAGCAGCGTCGACCAGCTGCCGCCGCCGATACCCGCAGGAATGGCGACGTACTGTTTCCCGCGCGCGAGATAGGTCAGCGGAAATCCCTGCGCCGACGTCGGCAGCCGCGTCTGCCAGAGAATCTTTCCGCTCCCCGCGTCGTACGCGTACACATGGCGATCCCAGTCGCCCGCGAAGACGACGCCACCGGCCGTCGTCAGCGCCGCCGTGTTGATGGGCGACGGTGTGCGATGGCGCCAGAGCGTTTTGCCGGTCTTGATGTCGAGCGCCTGGAACTCGCCGAGATTGCCGCCAGAGGCCGGGTGCTTGTAGTTGCGCCGTCGGACTGGCCCGGTGCCGCCACCGCCGACGCGTCGCTCGGTGGGACCGAACGTCCCCTTCTCACAGCTCAAACTGAGAGGCAGATACATCGCGTTGGTCTGCGGGCTGAATGCCATCGCGCGCCAGCTCTTGAATCCCGCGGTGCTCGGACACCAATCGAGCTCGACACCAATCTGCGGGATCATGCCGGCGCGATAGGTCACCTTACCTGTCTTCTGATCGACGTCGACGAGGTTCTGGTAGCCGATGTCGGTCGCGCGGATGAATGCGCCAGTCTCGCGATCGAGCTGCCAGAGCAGGCCGAGCTTCCCCATCTTGAAGAGCGACTTGCGGCCGTCGACGTCGACGAGGACGTTCTCGAACACTTCGTCCATGTCGTGCGACTCGCCGGGAAGATGCTGATAGAACCACTTCATCTCTCCCGTATCCGGATCGAGCGCGAGCGTCGAGTTGGTGTAGAGCGCGTCGCCGTCCGTGCCGCGTACGGCTCGCGCCCACGGCTTGGCCTGCGCGGTGCCCCAGTAGACGAGGTTTGTTGCAGCGTCATAGCTGCCCGTGATCCAGGCGTCAGAACCGGCGCGGAAGGTGAGTGGCAGATCGCCCCACGAGTCGCCTCCCGGTTCGCCGGGCCGCGCGATGGTCGACGTCCGCCACAGCTCCTTGCCGGTTGCGGCATCATGACCGCTGATGAAACACACATCGTCTTTATAGCGTCCGCATCCGCTGATCCCGGCGATGACCTTGCCGCGCACGACGATCGGACCGGCGGTGTATTCGTATCCAAGCTTCTCGTCGGCGGTCGTGACGTCCCACACGACCGCACCCGTCCGCGCGTTCAGGGCGACGATGTGTGCCTCGTTTGTGGTCGCGAAGATCTTGTCGTCGAAGATGGCGAGCGATTTCTGGATACCGCGCCCGGTGTCGCCTCCAGTATTGGCCGGACGTTGCGACAGGCGGGGAATGACCGTCTGCTCTCCGCCGCCTCCTCCCGAGGGCGCAGGCGCCGGCGTTGCGCCGGGACGATATTCCCAGATCAAATCGCCGGTGGCCGCATCGAGCGCCTGGATCACGCCACGCGGATTCGGCAGGTACATCACCCCGTCGTAGACGAGGGGCGCGGCTTCCTGCGCGCCCGTGTCGTCCATCGACCACGACCAGGCCAGCTGCAACTGCTGGACGTTCTGCTTGTTGATCTGATCGAGCGGGCTGTAGCCCCACGCATTGTCGGTGCGCCGCCAGTGCAGCCAGTCACCAGGCGCCGGGTTGCGCAGCGTTGCCTCGGTGACGGGGCGGAACTCCCTCACCTGTGCGGTCAACAGCAGGCTGCTTCCAAGCAACGCGGTTGAGAACGCCACTATCAGTCGCGAGGTCATACGCTCCTCCGCTTGAACACGACACACCGAGGCACTGAGGCACAGAGAAAACCTGGTCTTCTGTTCCCGAATCAGTTGCCACCGACGAGCGGATCGGTATTCTCTTCTCCACCTCCCGCCCCACCCGTGGAGTTGTCGCGGGTGGCGGGATCGGGTCCCTTGCCCTGCGCGAACGCGCGCTCTTCGGCGCGGGAGTTGATCAGCATTCCTGCCAGACCGAAGTTTCCTTCGTGACAGCGCGGCTCGTAGTAGATCCGGTTCGCTCGCGCGTCCTGCACTTTGAGCTCCTGTTTGACAGTCCAGGGTTGCCCCCACGTCGTCGGGTCCTCGACGGTCACGACATACTCGAGCGTCGTGGCGTCGATTCGCGTCCAGCGTTCGACGAGGTGCAGCTGTTCGCGCGATCCTCGAAACTCTCTCCTGGGACTGAAATTGGTGACGTCAACGACCAGAGTCTTTCCGTCCCATCGGCCGCGCGAGTCACCAAAGCGCTGCCGGACTGCTGCAGGAAGATGCGGGTTCGCGCTGACGGGGATGACGCGCTGCCACCCCTGGCCCTGGCCGGTGTCGTAGAAGATCGCGACCGACGTTGGAGACTGCACGATACGGCGATATCCACTGAAGTCCGGCAGACCCGCGCCCATACAGCGCTCCGCCAGGCTCCTGTCTTCCGGGCCGTCGCTGCGGTTCAGACGGTCCGTGTTGTACACCGGAGGCGCTTCAGCTCTCCTCGGCGACGGAGGTCCGAACTTGCCGCCACGGCACGACGGCTCCTGTTTCTTGCAGGTCTCCGTCGCCTGCATGAGCGCGAGTTGATATTCGCGATAGGTGTCGAGGCGCTGGCGAGCTTCGGACGTATAGGCGGGAATCCGCCCGTCTTCCGGTGCGACGATGAGCGAGGTTCGCCGGCTGGTTGGCTTCACCGATTCGAAGACGGCGTTGTAGGCACCAGAGACATCGCGCTCACTGCCTTGCGGCTCGCGGTGATCGCGCCGCAGAATCCCTGACCGCTGCGTGTCGAGCGCGGCGACCTCTTCTTCCGTCAGGAACTCTCTGCCCGCGAATCGCGCGGGCCGTTGCAGCGGCGTATCGTAGATGTCGGTCCAGATGCCCTGGAGATCCGGATCGCCCCAGGGAGTCGTAGTGCTCGTCGCCGGCTGACCGGTTCCGATCAGCAGCGTCGCGACGACGATCGCAGAGGTCACTCCCATCAACGCAAGGGATCTCCTCATTTCGCACCCCGCAGAGGGGGCAACAGCGGTGTCATTCCAGCCGGCAGCTGCTGGTCGAACGCCGCCAGCACCACCGCGTCGGCGGCGCGCTGTGCCATCAGTGCAACGACGTCCACGAGATCCCGCTCGCCGAAAGTCTTCAGCGCTGTCGCATACGTGTCTGCGCCGACGTTGTGCGAGGCGAAGAGCTCGCGGCCGAATTGGATCAGCGCCGCGTCCTGCGGCGCGATGCCATTCAGCGCGCCGCGATGGCGTACGACGTCGATGACGGAAGGCTCGAGTCCCTCACTCCGCGCACCGCCCAGCTCGTTGGGGGTCCAGAGGTACTGCGAGTCGTGTTCGCGAGCGGCCACGAGCGTGGCGAGCATCATCAGCCGTCGCCCCCGGCTCTTCTCGAGCGACGCCAGACCGCCGCCATGCCGCGCGATATGAGCCGGTCCGGTTCCCTCAGGAGCCAGCCCGCGGGCGTACAGGTTGGCTTGCGCCGGCTGGTTCGGGCTCCGAATGAGCGGCAGGCGGCTTCTCGAATCCGGATGAATGTCAGTGGGCTGGGTGAACGGCAACGGAAGGAACTGCTTCCAGCCAGGCGGCATGTGCTGATTGAACGCGGTCAGCCGTGCGGCAGTTGCCGTGTATGTCGCCATCAGGTCGACGAGATCGACGAGGTTGCTCCGGCCAAGGAGGTTCACGGCTCGCGAATAGGTGCTCGAACTCAGGCTGTGTGTGGCCCCGAGCTCGCGGCCCACCTGGATGACCACTGCCTCCTTCTCGGGGAGGCCGCTCACGGGTCGCCGATGCCTGACGGCGTCGATGGTGGCCGGGTCGAGCCCGACGGCGACGGCCTCCATCTCATGAAGCGACCATTCGTAGGGCTGATCGTGTTCGCGAGCGACTGCGAGGATCGATAGTTCCGTGAGCTGACGCCCGAGATGGGAGGCCCAGCGGACGTTCGTGCCCGATGCGTGCAGCCGGATCGCGTCCAGACCGTCGACGCCCGGCTTGAGCAATGGCAGGCGGTTACGGGAGTCCGGATGGACATCAGCGGGAAGCGCACTGTTGCCGCTTCCTCCCGAAGTCTGCCAGGACAGGGCGTCGAGGCCGTTGTGGACGACCAGGGCGAGGACGGTACACGCGAGCACGACGGCCCTTGCGGCTCCGCGCATGACTTCCTCCTTCCGATCGGCACCGTTATACACCCCGCTCATGGAAGTGCGAAGTTCAAAGTTCAAAGTTCAAAGTTGAAAACTGAGCGTAGAATCTCATCGCACTTCAACGCTTCGGGCGGGCCGCTCGCGGGAGATTCGAGATGAGGAATCGACTGATCGGCGTGTTCGTGGTCGTAGGACTTGTGGCTGCCGTCGCTGGACTGCTGAGGCAGGCTCCGGCATCGGCCGATGGGCGGACGGCGTGGGGCGATCCGGATCTGCAAGGCATCTGGACCGATCCGTATCAGACACCGCTGCAGCGTCCCACGCAATTTGCCAACAAAGAGTTCTTCACCGATGAGGAGCGCACGAGGCTCGACGAGCAGCGAGCCGGCATTCCTCGCCGCGACCAGCGCGTGGAGCGCGGAAGCGAACGGGACGTTGCGGGAGCGTACAACGCGGTCTTCCAGTCGGTGAGACCGACCGGGAAGCGAACCTCGCTGATCGTCGATCCGCCTGATGGTCGAATGCCGCCGCTGACGCCAGAGGCAACAAAGCGTGCCGAGGCGGAACGGGAATACCGGCTGGCGCTGCTCCAGGCAACGGACACCTGCAAGAACAAGGATGCCGCGTGCGCGGGTGGCACGTTCGGCCCGCCATCGCCACGGAGGGCCGAGATGCCGCCCTTCTACAACATCGGCCGCACGAATCGGAACGACGGTCCAGAGGATCGCAGCATGACCGAGCGCTGCATGGGCGCCGTGCTGCCCGACTTCGGTGGCTACCGGCGAATCGTTCAGACCCGCGGATCGGTGTCCATCTTCTACGACACCGGGCAGGGACAGGGATGGCAGCGCATCATTCCGATCGATGCCGGGCCACATCTTCCGCCTTCGATCCGCCAGCGGTTCGGCGATTCGCGCGGACGATGGGAGGGCGACACCCTTGTGGTCGACGTCACGAACTTCTCGCCGAAGTACGGATATCAAGCCGCGCGTGAAGGGCTGCATCTCGTCGAGCGCTACACGCGCCGCGACGCCAACACGATCGAATACTCCATCGTCATCGAGGATCCGTCGACGTGGACGAGGCCATGGACGGTGAAACAAGAGCTCGTCCGGCAGGACGACAAGGCGAATCGCATCTACTACGAACCGCGATGTCACGAGGGAAATTACGGGCTGCCCACCATGCTGCTGGGGACGCGGGTTGAAGAGCAGGCGTTCAAGCGCGGCGAAGGACCCGACCCGGCCACGAAGGACACGGCTACCGACTTCGGGAACGAGGGTGGCATCGATGCGTTGACGGGAGCGGCGGGAGCCATCTTCTGAACTCCCAACTTCCAACGAGGGCTCATTTCTGAACAGGAGTGCTTCGTGACGAATCGGTTGAATGGTTTCACGATCCTCACGGCCATCGTCTGCCTGGTCATCGGCGCGGCCGTCGGTTTGGTGATGACGCGCCCCGGTGCTGACGCAGCGTCGCGCCCCGCGCGGACCGCGGACGGGAGGCCGAATCTCAGTGGCATCTGGCAGGCGAACAACGAAGCCCACTGGGATCTCGAAGCGCATGAGGCCCGCCCGGGCGCCGTGACACAACCGGGCGTGTATCCATACGAATACACTCGAGTGCCCGCTGCCCCGGTTCTCGCGCTCGGTGCTGCCGCGGGTGTTCCAGGCTCCCTCGGGGTGGTCCAGGGTGACGGCCGGATTCCCTACAAACCAGAGACGCTGGCGACCAGGAAAGAGAATGGCGAGAACTGGATCGATCGCGACCCCGAGCTCAAGTGCTACCTGCCCGGCATCCCGCGCGCGATGTACATGCCGTACCCGTTTCAGATTGTCCAGGGCACGGACAAGATCCAGATGGCATTCACGTTCTCGAATGCAGCCCGAACCATTCACCTGGACGAGGTCGAAGGACCTCCCGACGACACCTACATGGGGCATTCAGTGGGCCGGTGGGAAGGCGACACGCTGGTCGTAGACGTGACGAGCTTCAACGGAAGAAACTGGTTCGATCGGGCGGGCAACTTCCACAGCGCGGCAGCGCGGCTCGTCGAGCGCTTCACGCCGCTCAGCGCGGATGCGATCCAGTACGAGGCGACGATCGAGGACCCCGAAGTCTTCACGCGGTCGTGGCAGATTGCGATGCCGCTCTACCGGCGCCTCGAGCCGAACGCGCAACTCATCGAGTACCCATGCATTGAGTTCTCCGAGGAGTTCATGTACGGGCACGTCCGCAAGGAGCCGCTCGTCAAGCGGTGGGAAAGCGAGACGATGATCATCGACATCACGCGCAAGGTTCCGACCGGCGATCAGTTCTATGACTGGTATCGACGATAAGGAGGATCCGATGGGAGCCAAGCTGGCGCTTGCGATCGCGCTACTCGGGCTGGTCGCAACGGGCACCACGACGTCGTTGTCCGCGCATCATGCATTTGCCGCCGAGTTCGATGCGAACAAGCCGGTCAAGTTCGAGGGCACCGTCACGCGCATGCAGTGGATCAACCCACACGTGTGGCTGCACATGGAAGTGAAGAAGCCGGACGGCACCCTGGAAAACTGGGCGTTCGAGGCGGGCACGCCGAACGTGTTGTTCCGCCGGGGCTTCACCAAGAACTCGCTGCTGCCCGGTACCAAGATCGTGATCGACGGCTACCAGGCAAAGGATGGATCGCGGCGCGCCAACGGCAGGGACATCACGTTCCCTGACGGAAAGAAGTTGTTCATGGGTTCGTCCGGGATTGGAGCCCCTTACGAGCTGACGCCGGGGACGCAGAAGAAGTAGCGGCACAAGTACCCGGCCAGCCCTGCCTGCACGCAAGCGCGTACAACGCCTCCGGCGTCCGCTCGGCGAGCGGTCCCTTGCTGCCGCGCAGGATGATCGGAAAGTCGTCGAGCGTAGGCGACTCGCTCATCGTTCGGCTGTATCCCTGCCGCGCGTCGAGGATGTCGAGCTCGTGGCAGGACCAGCTCGATCCTCGGTTGCAAAAACCGGCCTGGACGTCCCTCAGGTAGCGACACGCGTCGGGCTGTTCGCGTTCACACGCCTCCCGCCAGAATGGCAGCCACTGTCCGGGATGATTGTCGCCGACAGCGCCCGCCGTGCTCATGCCGGCGAACACCATTGTCCACAGGCACGTGTACGCCAGATGACGCTGGTAAGGCGCGAGCCACCCGCCGATGGAGGCAGGATCGATCGCGCGCAGCCGGTGCGAACGTGCTGCGCTATCCAGCCACCTGACGGACAAGTTCAAGAGTGGAACCTGCAGCAGCTTGTCATAGAACGTCGGCAGCCCCGCCGATCCCAGGAGTTGGTACAGCACGACCGTGCTGAGCCCGTACAGAACACCGAAGGTGATGCGTCCCAGTTCGGTGCGCGGCGACGTGGAAGGATCCGTGAACAGGAGATGCATCCCGAGAAAGACGGCGATCGGGATGTACGAATCGTAGAAGAAGTAGATGCCGGT
>JAICEG010000126.1 GCA_025924295.1 Vicinamibacteria bacterium | reverse complement strand
CCTTCTCAGTTACAACGGCGCCACGCCGTTCTATGTGGCGGCGAAGAACGGCGATGTCCTCCTGATGCGCCTGCTCCAGAAGCACGGAGCCAACCCGACGATGCCGACGCGAGCCGGCATTACACCGCTGATGGTCGCGGCAGGACTCGATTACTGGGAAGGCGAGAGTCCCGGTCCGTTCACGGGTGTATCAGAGGCGGAACGGCTCGAGGCCGTGAAGCTGGCCATCGAGCTCGGCAACGACATCAATGCCCACGCCGACTTCGGCGATTTCCCGATGGTTGGAGACGTCGAGTACACGTTGCTCTACTATCCCCACAACATCGACGACCTCCTCGAGCTCGGGGTCGGCGATCCGCGCTGGGACGGCAGCACGGCGCTCATCGGCGCGGTTGTATCCGGTCAGGCAACGATCGTGCAGTATCTCGTCGATCGCGGTGCGCAGCTCGACGCGAAGACGACCCTTGGCTGGACACCGCTGAAAGTGGCCGAAGGCGTCTTCTTCGCCAACGCCAAGAAGGAGTTCCCCGCGGCTGCCGCGATTCTCAAGAAGGCGATGAGCGCGCGCTGAGACGAGTGCTGCGCTCGTCAACTCCCAGTCGCCAACCTCCACCGCCCAATACAAGCAGAAACCTCACTGCCTCGGTGTGTCGTGATGACCGGTTCTTTCAGGGGTTGGAACTTGGGAGTTGGCGATTGGGCGTTGCCTGCTGAAGCGCTTCTCACCCAGATATCAGCCGATGCTCACAAATCGGTGAAGACTCGCGCGCCTTGACGGGCGATCCTGCAGCGGTCATGTCGAAGCGTCGAACCGAGATCTGGCTGGCAGCAGGCGTCCTCGCCCTCGGGATGATTCCCGCGGCGATCGCAGGGCTCTGGGGATACATGAGCATCACTGCGACGCCCCTGCATCCGAACCCGAGCGATTCGCCATCCGTGATGCACTCGGCCCCGTCGTCACAGTGGGCTGACGCCGTGGCGCAGGGGCGGCAGAGCGTCCGTGCGGCGCTCACCGAACAGAACCTGCCGGGACTGTCGGTAGCAGTCGGCGTTGATGGCGACCTCGTGTGGGCGGAAGGCTTTGGCTGGGCAGATCTCGAAAAGAACGTGCCTGTCGCACCAGACATGCTGTTCAGGATCGGGACTGCGTCGGTGCCGCTCACGTCAGCAGCCGTCGGCCTGTTGCTGGAGGACGGCCGCCTGAAACTGGACGAGGTGATTCAGACGTACGTGCCGGAGTTCCCCGCGAAACAGTGGCCCGTGACACTGCGCCAGGTGATGGGGCACGTGGCGGGCGTGGCGAACGACGGCGGCGACGAGGGGCCTCTTTTCGGGCAGTTTTGCGAGCGGCCGGTCGATGCCCTGCAGTTCCTCAGTGGCTACGAGGTGGAACTGCTGTTCGAGCCGGGGACTCAACACCACTATTCGAGCTACGGCTGGATCCTCGTGAGTGCGGCTGTCGAGGCCGCAGCGCACGAGCCGTTCCTCGCGTTCATGCAGAAGCGAGTCTTTGACCCGATTGGCATGCACGACACGAAAGCCGACTCCGCAGCGGCTCGGAATCGGGCGACATTCTACTTTCCGAGATTCGCAGCCGATCCCCGCTACGGCCTGCACCTGATGCGTCCGATCAACTACTCCTGTTACGCGGGCGCGAGCGTCTTCCTGTCCACCCCGTCGGACCTGGTGCGCTTCGCAATGGCGATCAACAGCGGCAGGCTGCTGCAACCCGCCACGGTCCAACTCCTCCAGACACCACTGCGACTGGCGTCGGGGCAGGAGACCGGCTACGGCCTTGGCTGGGGCATCGACACCGCTGCGGTGGCCGGTGCCCAGACACATTCAGTTGGTCACGACGGGACGACGCTGGGGGGAGCGGTGGCGTCGCTCCTGTCGTTCCCCGAGCACAGAATCGCGGTGTCAGTGGTCTCCAACATCTCCTATGCGAACACGTCGGCGATTGCGTTGAGCATCGCGCAGGCATTTCGCGGCCAGTAGTTGACAAAGCGCCTACTACGTGCGACGCTACTACGCGCGACGTAGTATGAACGATCCGACGTTGTTGGTGCTGACGAGCCTCGCTGATGGCGACAAGCATGGCTACGCGATGATGGCCGACATACTGGAGTTCGCTGGCGTCGAACTCGGCCCGGGAACGCTGTACGGCGCCATCACACGCCTCGAAGCGCGCGGGTTGATCAAGGGGCTGTCGTCTCCTGACCGCCGCCGGCCGTATCGACTCACCGCCGCTGGGCGCGCGCACCTCGAGGAACAGATTGCGGCACTGGAGCCCATCGTGCGCAACGGCGCGCGGCGGTTGCGGCGGGCGTGAATCGGTTGACCGGTCTTGTCGTCCGTTTTTATCCGCGCTGGTGGCGGCAACGGTACGGTGCGGAGCTGCAGGCGCTGATGGAGGACTCGGGCGAGACGTGGTGGGACGTGCTCGATCTGGCGAAAGGAGCCTTCGCGATGCGCGTAAGTACAGTGGGCAATGTTGACTGGGTACGCGGGGCGGCTGTAGGCGGATTCGTCAGCATGGGCGTGTGGGCCCTGGTGTTCTTCACGATGCCCACCAGATTCACGTCCATCTCCACGATCACCATTCAGTCGAGCGAAGAGGCCACGCCGTCTCCTCCCGCCGCTGTCGCACTGGGAGCGTTCAACGACAACAACCTCAGCAGCCTGGTTGAGAAGCACGGGCTGTATTCCAGCGATCGGGGGCGCGGGACAGGCGTCCTGCGTCGATTCCGTGAGGATATCGCGGTGACGCTGATGGCACCGGATGCGGAGGCTCGTAGCGGGCAGGTTCCTGACGCACCGACGCCAGAGCCATTCCGCGATCAGGGAAGACTGCAGATCTCGTTCAGCTATCCCGATGGTCCCAAGTCCCAGGCGGTCGCGTTGGAGCTTGCAAGACTGGTCATCGAGGAGAACCTGCATCAGCCGCCAATGGCCCGCTATCGTGTGACCGGGGTGCCGGACCATGTCGCCGCCGACTCGAACGCGACAATGGCGCTCGGGTGGGCGTTGGGCGCGGGGGCACTTGCCGCATTGGGTGTCGCGGTGCTGCGTGGCCCAGCCGTACTGCCGCCCGTGAGCAAATAGACCCTCCCTTCCCCTCGTTCCACAGGTTCTGGCTTCCCTTGACGGTCTAAGGAAACGCCGGCAACCTTTCGCTTCCTGAGATCGTCTAGGGTAGACAAGCAGGGAGTGACCAGTGGCTGTCCGAAAATTCGACTTGATCCAGGGCACGCTCGACCTGCTGGTCCTCAAGAGCCTCAACACCGGGCCCAACCACGGCTACGGCATTGCGATGCGCATCCATCAGCTCTCCGACGATGAGCTCCGGATCGAGGAAGGCTCGCTGTATCCGGCGTTGTATCGGATGGAGGAGCAGGGGCTGATCGAGTCTGAGTGGCGCGTGACCGACAACAACCGAAAGGCCAAGTTCTACCGGCTCACTCGCAAGGGGCGGGCGGCCGCGGATGCCGAGCTCGATAGCTGGTTGCGGCTGTCGAAGGCCGTCACACGTGTGCTGCGCGGGCTGGAACAGGGAGCGTGAGATGAAGCTGCGTCCACCGGCACTCATCCGTCGGCTGCTGTCGATCGTGAAGTGGCGCGCGCAAGACGAGGAGATGGACCAGGAGATGGCGTTCCATCTCGACGCGATCACGCGCGAGTACGTCCGTGGCGGCATGAGCGAGGCTGACGCCGCCATCGCGGCGCGCAAGCGTTTCGGCAATGTCGTACGCCACAAAGAGGCCGGCCACGATGTCCGCACGGCGTATCTCGATCAATTCGCCAGCGATGTGCGATCCGGGCTCCGTCAGCTCGCCAATGCCCGTACATTTGCGTTCGTCGCGATCGTCACGTTGGCACTGGGCATTGGTGTCAACACCGGGGTCTTCACGGTCGTGAAGTCCGTGCTGCTCGACGCACTGCCATACGCCGACGCCGATCGGCTCGTCCGCATCCACGGCGGCGCTGCGGCCTCCACGCAGGGCCGGGGGCCGCTGAGCGCCGGCACGGTCGAGGAGATTGCCGCGCGGCAGCAGTCGTTCTCGTCGCTTGCCGCATTCGTGGACGTCTCGATCGAGGCTGTCTACGGCCGTGAGGATGGTCCGCAGATCATCACAAGCGCCTGGGTCGAGCCGGGCTTCTTCGACACGCTCGGCGTGGCGCCCCTGCTGGGGCGAGCGTTCCGCAGCGAGGACGCGGTCAACGCAATGGTGGCGCTCAGTGGCGGGGCAGTCGGCGCCGACACGGGATCGCCCGTGATGCTGTCGCACGGCGCATGGGCGCGTCTCTTCGGGACCGACGCCGCCGTGATCGGGCGTGAGGTGCGCATCAACGGCATCCCGCGTACGGTCATCGGTATCCTCCCGCCAACCTTCATCGCCCCGATGGGCGATGTCGATTTCTATCTCGCCTTCGATCGCGGGCCCGTCGTGGCCAACCCGGTTGCCGTGCGTCGATCACAGTGGCTGGGCCTTGTGGGTCGGCTCGAGCCGGGCGTGACGCAGGATACGGCCAGGCGAGAGGTGGAACGGATCTGGGCCGACCTGGTGCGCGAGTATCCGGCTGATAACGGAACGCTGCGGGCAAGCGCGATTCCCCTGCGCGACGCGATGGTTGGCGACACCCGTCGCCCACTCCTTGTGCTGATGGCGAGCGCCGTGCTGGTCCTCATCATCACCTGTGCCAACCTTGCCGCGACCATCCTTTCGCGTGCGCTCTCGCGGCGGAAGGAGTTTGCGCTGCGTGCGGCATTGGGCGCGGGGCGTGCGCGCGTCGTGCGGCAGCTGCTGACTGAGAGCGTGGTGCTCGCCTGCGCCGGCGGCGTCGCCGGTGTACTCACGGCGATCATCGTGCTCGACGTGCTACGGGATCTGGCCGCACGCGCACTGCCCGTTCACGCCGACTTGTCGCTCGACTCGGGAGCGCTGCTCGCGAGCGCCGTGATCGCGCTCGGCACCGGACTGCTGTTTGGTGTTGCACCGGGTGTGGTTGTGGCTCGAGGCGACGCGCAGCGCACGCTTCGCGACGAGTCACGCGGATCGACGGAGGGTCTACAGTCTCGACGCACGCGTGGGATGCTTGTCGCCGGGCAGATGGCGCTGTGTGTCAGCCTGCTCGTCGGTGCGGGCCTGCTGACTCGGAGCCTGTGGGCCATGGCAGGTGCGTCGATCGGGTTCGAGCCCGACTCCGTCCTGACCGGCGCGATTCAGCTGCCGGCGCGCGACTATAGCGACCCTGAATCACGCTTCCAGTTTCGCGATCAGTTCGAGCAACGACTGCGCGCCCTCCCCGGCGTGCAATCGGTAGCGACCGCCACCTCGGTGCCGACAATGGTTCGGCAGCGCTCGGGGGTCACACTCGAGGGTACGCCGGCAAGCGAGGCGCAGCCGTTCGTGATCTCGACTGCCGTGTCGGACGACTACTTCCGGACGCTTCGAATACCACTGCGCGAGGGACGGACCTTCGATGCGCGCGATCGCGTGGACGCGCCGCCGACATTGGTCGTCAGTGAGGCGATGGCGCGACGCTTCTGGCCAGGCGGCGACGCGGTTGGCTCCCGTCTTCGGCTCGGCCCCGACACGAATTCGCCACTGATCGAAGTGGTCGGTGTGGTCGGCGATGTCCGCAACGATCGCGCGAGACAGGATGCCGAGCCGATGGCGTATCGATCGACGCGGCAGATTCCCGCGCCGATCGTGACGCTCTTGATGCGCACCCAGAGTGATCCGCTCGCCCTGACGAGATCCGTCGAGCGTGAGCTGGCAGCCATCGATCGCGGCCTGCCATTGCAGCAGGTGGCGTCGCTGCAGGGAGTACTCGATGACGGGCTCGCCGACCGCAGGCTGCCCGTCGTGCTGATGACGGCGTTTGGAGGGCTGGCGCTGCTGCTGTCGTCCATGGGTGTCTACTCGCTCTTCGCCAGCATGACCGCCGCGCGCGAGCGCGAATTCGGCGTGCGGATGGCGCTCGGATCACGACCGCGGGCCATCGCCGGGCTGGTGTTGCGACAAGGAGCGGGCTGGATGGCGGCCGGCCTGCTCCTCGGCGCGGTCGGCATCATCGTCGTTGCGCGCCTGGTACGTGAACTGGTTTACGGTGTGTCGGCGTTCGATCCGCTCACGATCGGAACAGCGGTTGCCATCCTCATGACGTGCGCCGCCGCTGCGTTGCTCGTCCCGCTGTTTCGCGCGACACGAATCGATGCCGTCGTCGCGCTGCGGAGCGAGTAGCCCATCGTTCGATCATCCTCGGCCACTTGTGGGAACAGCTGCTGATAGACTCGTGTCTGGTAGCACCACAGTCCCGAGGAGAACAGCCGTGGAACGTGACGACTTCAACAACGCCGCGAAAACGCTCGAGGATGCATTTTTCGCCAAGGAGAATGCGCGGCTCCTGCAACAGATGCGCGATCGGGCCCGGCAGCAGGAGCAACGGGCAGCGATGCGCGAGGTCGTGCGCGTCGACGACGACGCGCTGATCGACCACCTCATCGAGCTCGGGCTCGAACCGCAGACGGTGCTGGCGCTGCAGCTCGTGCCGCTGGCGGCCGTTGCCTGGGCTGATGGCAAGATCGAAACGCGCGAGCGCGACGCGGTGCTGAAGGCTTCCGCCGCTACGGGCATCGCGCCGGACAGCGTCGCCGGTCATTTGCTCGACCGTTGGCTGATGCAGCGGCCTGGTGCCGAGCTGGTGGACGCGTGGAAGCGACAGATGCGGGCGATCTGGCCGTCGCTCTCGCAGAAGGAACGGGACGAGATCCGTGCGTCGGCGATCGACCGTGCGCGCAGCGTTGCGGAAGCGGCGGGCGGTTTCCTCGGCCTGACCTCGAAGATTTCGCCCGAGGAGCAGGCGGTCCTGGACGACCTGGCGCGCGCGCTCGCGGACTGACCGCTGAACAGCAGGGGAGTCGCACCATGGCTGATGCTGTCGAGCACGAATACGTCGATTGGCTGGCCCGCTATCGTCGCGCATGGATCGAGCGGGACGCCGACGCCGCCAGCCGGTTGTTCACGGAAGACGCCACCTATCGCGAGCAGCCGTTTCAGGCGCCGTTCGTCGGTCGCGCGGCGATTCGAGACTACTGGGCCAGGGTCACCGCGTCGCAGACCAGCGTCGAGCTTCGGTACGGCCGATCGATTGTCGACGGTCGGCGCCTGGCAGTGGAGTGGTGGGCGAACCTCCAGACCACCGACGGTCCTCTCACGCTGGCGGGTGAGTTCTTCCTGCGATTTGCCGAAAGCGGGGAGTGTCGTGAGCTCCGCGAATACTGGCTCCTCACGCAGGGACGCGTCGAGCCGCCGCCGGGATGGGGCGAGTAGCGCGATGAGGCGTGCGTTGTCGTCGCGCTCGTTGCGTGAAGTCGTCGTGAAGCGCCTTGTGGCGTCCGGCTTGGGCCGGACCGCAGCAATCCAACACTCGAATACGACACACAGAGGCGGTGAGGCGGTGAGGCGATCCTTTGTGCTTTCATTGCGGACTGATTCGCATCTGTGAAAGCCGCGCGGGATCGGATGGCAACTCGGTCGCACCGGGAGCGTGTCCGCTCTGCCGCAGGTACAGGGCGACGATGCTCGCATAGTCGTCCGGTGACAGGGTACCAGGAGTGTTCTGCGGCATCGTTGTCACCAGCACCTTGAACAGATCGGCGAGCGTGCCGTTGCCCCATCGCGCGCGCAGGCTGCCTGCCTGCTCCTCGATCGAGTGACACATGGAGCATGCCTGCCGGAATCGCTGTTCGCCGCGAACAGCCTGTTCGCTCGTAAACATCCCGGCGGTCGTCGCCGCGGCAGCGGGCGGAGTCGTAGTCGTTCGCCGAGGTGGCGGAGCGACACCCGAGGTCGATCGCAGCACAGGGGTTGATGGAGCGCGGCGTGACGACTCACTCTCCGCGCTCGTGGGAAGGGCGAAGACCCAGACGACGCCCGTGCCGTCGGACAGATGCACTCCGGTCAGCGGGCCGAACGATGTCGTTGGTCCCGTCCGTCCCCCCGCGGTGATCGCGACGAACTGCCGTCCACCGACTGTGAAGGTGATCGGAGATCCCGAGACGTCGCCGTTGAGACGGGTCTGCCAGAGCAGCTTGCCGCTGTCGCCGTCGAGCGCGAAGAACTGGCGATCGGCCGTGCCGCCGAACACCACGTCTCCGGCGGTTGCGAGCGCCGACGCCGTCATGGCCGCACCACCCGGTGCGCGGTACGTCCAGGCACGCTTCCCGCTGACCGGATCAAACGCGACGAATTCGCCGACGTAGTCGTAGCCGGGGACTCGCTTTGCCGTGAGCGTGACGCCGGTGTAGGCACGGCCCGGGACGTAATTCACGGAGACGACCCTGGCATCCATGCAGCTGTTGTTCACACCCAGGTAGTACAAGCGGGTGAGCGGGCTGTAGCTCGGCGCCTGGAGATTTCTCGCGCCGTGCAGGTGTGGACACACCTCGAAGATCTTCCCGGAGTCGACATCGGCGGGGGTTGGAATCAACGCGGGGTTGACGATCGGACGTCCTTGCGGCGTCCATCCCGTGACGACGTTGTCGTACGCGGTCTTGAAGGAGTGCAGGAACTCGCCGGTCTCGCGATCGAGCACGACACCCCAGCCCATCTTACCGGTCTGGATCAGCGCCTTGCGCGCGCGTCCCCCGATCTGAAGATCGACGAGCATGTTCTCGTAGCCGGCGCGATCCCAGTCGTCGGCGGGATTGAGCTGGAAGTGCCATTTGATCTTGCCGGTCTGTGCGTCGACCGCGAGCACCGTGTTGGTATAGAGCGCATCGCCCGGGCCACGCACCGCAGTCGACCACGGCGCCGGCTGTCCGGTGGAGAAGTAGACGAGCCGAAGGTCGGGATCGTAACTCACCGTGTTCCAGGGTGCGCCGCCGAGCGGTGGCACATCGCGGCGCGTCCACGTCTCGTAACCGGGATCGCCTGGCTCGGGTGACGTATTCACCGTCCACAGCAGCTTGCCGGTTTCGGCATCGAACGCGCGAAAGCGTCCCGGCGCCCCGTTGTCACCACCAGCGTGGCCAAGGAATACCTTGCCTTCGGCAATCAGCGGCGGGTGTGCGTGCCCGGCGCCGATGCGATAGTCACCGGTCTTCACTTCCCATTTCAGAGTTCCGGTCTTCGCGTCGAGTGCGATCAGGTACGAATCCGGCGTGCCCCAGTACACGAGGTCCCCGTAGATCGACACGCCACGTGTACGCGGGAAGCCTTCCGAGATCGCCACGTCATCAGGGAAGGAACGCTCGTGGACCCAGACGACCTCGCCGGTCACCGCATCAAAGGCGACCACGCGTCCACTGCCTTCGGGCACGTACATCAGGCCGTTGGCGACAATCGGTGTTGCCAGCCAGCGGCGATTGTCGCGCATCGAGTAGGTCCAGACCGGCTGCAACTGACGGACGTTGCCGCGGTTGATCTGCCGGAGCGGGCTGAACGCCGTCACGTCGTACGTCCGCCGGTACGACATCCAGTCTCCCGGCGCCGGCTCGAGCAGGCGTTCTTCGGTGATTGGTGTCCACGAAGGCGCCTGCTGTGCGGCGACGGCCGCACTTGCGATCACACCAAGAGTGGCGGCCAACAACCTCGTGAAGCGTCTGGCTTCGTGCATCGAGTCCCTCGCCGGCGTAGGAAACGTAAGAGTATCTCAGCCCGGTCCTTGATTGCCTCCCCAGCTTGCCGTAGGCTACCCGCGCTCGCTTTGCCGGAGTTTTGGGTGAGGCGGGCCTGGGTGACTAACTAATCGGAGGCCGTCGATGCGAGCACTGGCAACCGGATCCTTTGTCGTTGCGGTACTGCTTCTCTGTTCCACCCCCGCCTTTTCTCAGGACGTTGCCGGCGTCGTCAGGGATACCTCTGGCGCCATCCTGCCCGGCGTGACCGTCGAGGCGGCGAGTCCCGCGCTCATCGAGAAGGCACGCACTGTCGTGAGCGATGGGAGTGGCCAATACCGGTTCGTCAATCTCCTGCCTGGCACCTATGTCGTGACGTTCACGCTGCCCGGTTTCACAACCGTCAGGCGCGAGGACATCCAACTCTCGGGCGCCGGCGTGACGACGATCAACGCCGACATGCGGGTCGGAGCCGTGGAGGAGACGATTACCGTCTCCGGTGCGACGCCAGTCATCGACACGCAGACGAGCACCAAGCGTGAGGTCGTGCTCGCCGACGAGGTGCTCGCCGCCGTCCCGGTGTCGCGCACCTACGGCAGTGTTCTCGCGATGGTGCCCGGCGTGCAGTCGTTGACGCTCGACGTGAACTCCACCCAGTCGGTCGGCGGCACCGCCACGAACTTCTTCTTCACGTCGCGCGGCGGGCGCGGCAACGAAGGCACGGTTCAAGTGGATGGCATGAACGTCGGCTCGGCGTTCGGCGGCGGCGGCGTCTCGAGCTTTGCCTACGACTTCGTCAATGCGCAGGAAGTCCAGGTCACCGTTGCGGGCGGCATGGGTGAAGTCGATCGCGGCGGGCCAGCGTTCAACATCATCCCCAAGAGCGGCGGTAACAACTTCAATGGGACCGCGTTCCTCAGTACCGCAGGGGAGTGGTCGCAGGGCAGCAATCTTGACGACGATCTGCGCCGCGTCGGTATCACGGAGCCGCCGGGGCTGATCAAGAACTACGACACGAACCTCGCGGTCGGCGGGCCGATCAAGCGCGATCGCCTGTGGTTCTTCAACAACCTGCGCACCTACGGGACGCATCAGACCATTCCAGGTCTCTCTCCCAATGCGAACGCGCTCGACGCCTCGAAGTGGAACTACGTAAGGGATACGAACACCCAGGCGCGGTCGGCCGGCGCCAAGAAGATCGAAGCGATTCGTCTCACCGGCCAGCTCACGCAGAAGAACAAGCTGGGCTTCTACTACGACTACCAGGCGAACTGCACCGGGTCTGCACTCGTCAACACGGGCGATGGGTGTCGCGAGCGCGGCGATGACTGGATCGCCCTCGGCACCACGACGACGTCACCAGAGTCGGCAAACATGTGGCCGGAACGGGAGAAGATCACGCAGGCGACGTGGACGTCGCCGCTGACGAACCGGATCCTGATGGAAGCCGGCGTCTCGTCGTTCAGCAGCAAGTGGGGTGGATACCCTCCGCCCGGAACGCAGACGGGGCTGGTCGCGGTGACCGAACAGAGCACTGCGGCTGGTGTTCCTGTTCCGAACTTCATTTATCACGGCTGGAACTCGGCTGCGCAGAACAATCAGCAGCACAACATCTGGCGGGCGTCCTTTGCGTACGTGACCGGTTCTCATAGCTTCAAGGTCGGCTACCAAGCCGCGCACGAGGTGTACCGGCAGTACCAGAACGCCGACAATCAACTGAGCTACACGTTCAACAACGGGACGCCCACGCAGTTCACGATGCGCATCGCCCCGCATATCCAGAGCAACCGCACGCGCTACGACGGGTTCTACGTGCAGGATCAGTGGACGCACCGGCGTCTCACCGTGCAGGGTGCGTTGCGTTACGAGCACGCGTGGAGCTGGTTCCCCGAGGGCGAGAACGGCATCACCGCCGACAACCGGTTCGGCAGCGCCTATATGTTCCCGCGACAGGATGGCGTTACCGGCTTCCACGACATCACACCGCGCATGGGCGCGGCCTACGACGTGTTTGGAAACGGCAAGACGTCACTGAAGGTGAACTTCAGCAAGTACCTCGAAACCGCTCAGAACGGCGGTCTCTACACAATTGCCAACCCGGCGGTCACCTACCAGCAGACGACGAACCGGAGCTGGACCGACGGCAACCGCAATTTCACTCCGGATTGCGATCTGATGAACCCGGCCGCGCAGAACAATGCGGCGACGG
>JAICEG010000125.1 GCA_025924295.1 Vicinamibacteria bacterium | reverse complement strand
CGCCGGGCAACAACCAGTCGCCGCTGAGCAGGCGACGGCGTGCCCGACGCCGAGAGGCCGCGAGGGTGAGTTCAGGACCGCAGCTGATGCGCAACTTCCTCGAGCTTGTCGTAGCTGAGGGCGGCACCACGTTCCATTCCGGTCTTGAGCACCATGTCCCGCACTTCGTGTGAGGGATATAGGCTGGTGATCGTGATGCGGGTCTTGCCGCGCTCCTCGGTCAAGATCTGTGTCACCACCGATTCGACCTCCGGGAAGGGTTCGTATATCTCGGTGTAGACCAGGCGGTCCGGCGGGTTGATCTCGCGATAGACACCGTAGAAGACCGGGTTCTGGCCGTCAGGTCCCTTGCCGACGAATCGCCAGGCGCCACCGACGCGGAGATCGATTTGGCATCCGGTAACCGAGTAGCGCTCGTCGAGGCAGCCCCACCATTTCCTGACGTGCTCGGGTTTGGTCATCGCTTCGAACACCAGGCTGCGCGGGGCATCGAAGAGTCGCGTTATCGTGATCTCACGGTCGGACGGTGTCGTGACCTTGAACGACTCGCTATTTGCGACGTGGCTTACGGGCATGTTTCTTCTCCTTCGCTTTCATCGTCTGCAGGTAGCTCTCGAGGCGGTTGAGCCGGGCTTCCCAGAGGTGGCGATAGCCTTCGGTCCATTTCGCGACCTCTTCGAGAGGCCCGGCCTCGATTCGGCACGGCCTCCACTGGGCCTCGCGTCCGCGGGCGATCAGGCCCGCGCGCTCGAGCACGCGCAGGTGCTTCGAGACGGCAGGCATGCTCATGTCGAACGGCTCCGCGAGCTCGGTGACCGAGCGTTCGCCCGTGGCCAGGCGCGCCAGGATGGCCCGGCGCGTCGGGTCGGCGAGGGCGGCGAACGTCGTGCTCAACTGATCGGCTGTCATGTGTTTACTGAACCTATGAGTTAATTAACCTACTGGTTTAATACATCGACACACGGAACGCTGTCAAGCTCCTCCGGGAGCTGCAGGAGTAAGCAGATGGCAGAGCAGAAAGCGGATGCGGAAGTCGTCGGATCGTTACGGTCCGTCGGTGTCATTCGGTCGGCCCTCACCAATCGTCGCGAGGCACCGAAGCAAGGCAACGAAGGCGCGCCAGACGTGTGGCTCGAGGTCCACGACTGGGCCAAGGCGGGCCTGCTGGGTGTCGCCGCCGGCGACGAACTCATCGTGATTACGTGGTTGCATCAAGGACGACGCGAGACCTTCCAGGTGCATCCTCGCGGCAACCCGGAGAACCCGCTCACCGGTGTGTTCGCGACGCGTTCGCCAGATCGGCCCAATCCGCTGGGACTTCATCCTGTTACCGTGCGCGAGATCGACGGCACGCGGCTGCGTGTGGGTCCGATGGAAGCCATCGACGGAACACCGGTCGTCGACATCAAACCGGTGCTGTGCCCGTAGGACTGATCGCGCCTGTCTGGATCGCTGACGTCGCGTGCGATATAAACTCCCATGTCGCTTCTCGCCGACGTTCGTCACACCATTCGTCACTTGCGGCAGGCGCCCGGTTTCACCATTGCGACGGTCCTGACCTTCGCCGTCGCGATCGGATCGAACAGCGCCATCTTCAGCGCGGTCAACGCCGTGTTGCTGCGCCCGCTCCCGGTGACCGCACCGGAACAACTCGCCGTCATCTGGCAGACCGATCGCGGAGGCCAGGCGGTCATCGAGCTCACGCACCGTCATCTGCGCGAGTGGATGGAGCGTGGCTCGACGTTCACGCACGCCTCGCTCATGGGATCGCACAACTGGAATGCCGTGCTCCAGGGGCGCGGTGAACCGACGCGTGTCTGGTTCAGCGGTGTCTCCGGATCCTTCTTCGACACGCTTGGCATAGCGCCGCTGCTCGGGCGCACGCTCCGCCCCGAGGACGATGTCCCGAACGGTCCGGCGATCGCGGTGCTGAATCACGGAGCGTGGGTACGTCGATTCGGCTCGGATCCCCGCGTCGTCGGCTCCCGAATGATGCTGGACGGCCAGGCGGTCGAGATCGTCGGCGTGATGCCGTCCGGCGTCGACTTTCCACGCGCGGCTGAATTCTGGGTACCGGTGGTGCCCGCTCTGGCCAGCGGCACGCCACCCGTTTCGGCGGCGCTCAACACGCTCGGTGTGTTCTACGTCGTCGGGCGTGTCCGTCCCGGGCTTGCTCTCGAGCGCGTGCGTGCCGACGTCGATGCCACAGAGGCGCGCCTCGATGCCGCGAATCCTGGTCGACTGAAGTGGGGCACGGCAACGGTCGTGACGCCGTTCGTCGATTACGTCTTCGGCCCGGTTCGGCCCGCACTGCGACTGCTGTGGGCGGCGGTCGCCGTGCTGCTGTTGATCGCGTGCGTGAACGCGTCGGGCCTGCTGCTCACACGTGTCGCTCGCAAGCGGAACGAACTGAGCGTCCGCCTCGCCCTCGGCTCCAGTCGCTGGTCGATCTCCCGCCTGTGGCTGACAGAGATCCTCGTCGTTGCGCTCATCGGCGGAGTGTTGGGACTGGTCATCGCCTACTGGCTTGCCCGTGGAATCGTCTCGCTCGCACCCGATGATCTGCCGCGAATCGCACAGATCGCAGTCAATGCACCCGTCGCATTCTTCACGCTGGGGGTGGTCGTCGTCGTCGCGGTGATCTCCGCCATCGTGCCGCTCGTGCACGCATCACGCGCCAGGGTCACTGCCGCACTTGTGGCCAGCCGCGCCACCGAAGGGCTGTCGGCGCTTCGCGCCCGCTCCACGCTTCTGGTGGTTCAGATCGGGTTCTCGATCGTCCTGATGGTCGCAGCCGGACTGGTTCTGCGCAGCTTTCGCGCGCTCACACAAACCGACCTCGGTTTCGTCTCGACCGGCGTTCTGAGTGCGACCGTGCAGCCTCAGGGCACCTCCCGGCCGCCCAACACCTGGATCGACGAGTTCCTGCGGCGCGTGCGGACGTTACCCGGCGTCGAGGCCGCGGGTGCGGTCTACCTCCGACCGTTGATGCTCGGCCCGATTGGGCAGGGGGTTCGCGTGCGCCTCGAAGGGCAGCCCGACACGAGAGAAGCGGCAGACGCGAACCCGACGCTCAATCACCAGATCGCCAGCACCGGCTATTTCGAGGCGATGAACATTCCTCTTCGCGCCGGGCGCTTCTTCACCGATCGCGACACGCGCGAGGCGCCCCGCGTGGCGATCGTCGGCGAATCAACTGCGCGGCGGCTCTGGCCGGGCCAGGATGCCATCGGCAAGCGCATCTGGATGGCGAGTTTCACACCAGGCGCGCCCGCCCAGATGTCGCGAACGATCGTCGGCGTCGTGAGCGACGTGCGCTACCGCGGACTGCAGGAAGTTCAGCTCGACGTCTATGATGCCGCGCTGCAGACCGGCCGGCCCGCAGACAACATCGTCGTGCGCATGTCCCTGGGCGCCGAAGCGCGGAGCGCGAAGGCGGCGGTCGATCCGATCGGGGTGGCATCTACCATTCGCTCGATCGCACGCGACCTCGACCCCAACGCCATAGTCGACAACATCACGACCCTGGACGCCGTCGTCAGCCAGGCCGAAGCGCCCTGGCGATTGACGATGTGGTTGTTCGTGCTGTTTGCGGGGCTGGCGTTCGCTTTGTCGGCGTTGGGCCTGTTCACTCTCGTGGCACTCGACGTCACACAGCGGCAGCGCGAGTTCGCGATTCGGTCGGCCCTCGGTGCCTCTCGCACGGTCATCCTGCGGGGCGTCGTCGTGCGTGCCGGGTTGCGCGTGGCTATTGGAGCGGTGTTGGGTGTGGTGATCGCGGTGGGTGCCGGTCGCGCGATGCGAGGCCTGCTCTACGGCGTCGAGCCGATGGATGGCGCGACCTACCTCGTTGCACTGACACTGCTCCTGATCGCCATGGCGATTGCCACTCTCCTTCCGGCGCGGCGCGTCGGCGAGATCGAGCCGCAGGCACTGCTGCGACAGGAGTGATGACTACCGGCGCTTCTTCTTCGGCGAGGTTCTCGTCGCCGTGGACTTCGACTTCGACGCGGCCTTGCGTTTGAGCGGCGCCGCACGTTTCCGTCGAGGCTGTGCCCTCTTCGTGGCGGGCTGGCGCCCACGCACAGGCGCCACCCCACCGGAGAAGTCGTAGGCTTCGCGCAGCCAGTCCGTGATCGGTGCCTCGACTTCGTCGCGATGCGTCACGCGAAGGAAGTGCACCAGCTTCGTTTTCGACGACTGGTCGACCCGACGTATCTGCGGAGCCTTCACCGCGCGCCCGAGGAATACGCAGACTTCGAGGAAGGTCTTCTTCGGTCGCACGAAGAAGTAGCACGACTTCCGCGAGAACATGATCGAGTTGTGGGAGGCGTAGATGCGCTGCTCGCCGAACTCGGCGGCCGTCTCGCGCAGGCGCACCCAGGCATCCTGGAGATCTGCCGGCAGCTCGCGCGTCAGCGCCCCTTCGGTCGTGGTCCAGCAGTCATGTGCTTCACCGTCTTCAACCCATTGCTTGCAGTGGTAGCACTCTCGACCGGCCATGACGAACTCTCGCGATCGATAGGAGGGACGGGCACGGTCGCGACCCCATGTCAGCCGCGACCGCGCTTCGCCAGGGTGAACTCAGTGGCCGGGGATCATGATGTGCGCACCGGAGGTGCCGGCATTCATGATCCAGGCGCCAGTTGGTGTCGCCTTGGCGGGAAGCTTGAGCGTTTCGGTCGTCGCAAACGGTACGGCGATCGTCACGTGCGGACGTGCGCTCGCCTGGTCGTTGCCGACCAGACCGTAGTTGCCGCTTCCGAACTCGGGAAGCTTGCGCATTCCCGCCTTCTCGGCCTCCTGGACCAGTGCTTCGGCGGCTTTCGCCTCCTTGGCCTTGTAGAAGAACTCGCGATTCTGTTCGACGCGGGGCAGGTTGCCCACGCTGGTGCAGTGGGCGCTGAACGGACGGTTTCCCGGCCACACCGACTGGTCCCAGCAGACCATCCCGTTGGTGCCGGGGCGGATCTCGACGCGTTTGCCGTCCGCGTCCCATTTCACCACCGCGGCAGCCGCGCGGGCGTTGGCGGGCGCTGCCAGAACAGAACGGTCGATCATTTCCTGATCGGTCTGGGCGTACGAGGATGATCCCGTGAGCGCCACCATCATCGCTGCGAGCATCATGCGCTTCATTGTTGATTCTCCACGTGATTGGACCGCCATGCGGCCCGTTGCCCGACCGCCGTGCGGTCGCCTCGAGGATTGAGCATTATATCGGCTAGCGAGGTCACGCATGCTGGCTGGTCACATTGGAAGCATCAACACCATCGAGGACGTGCTGTCGGTCATGCGCGTGATCGATCGAGCATTGCCCGACACGGATGGCCTGAAATGGTTCAATTTCCTGTACCTCAGTGTGACGGAGGCGGTACATGCCGAGGAGGCCCGCTGGGAAGACTGGCCCTTCCTCCAGCGCCTGGATGTGGTTTTCGCCACGCTCTACTTCGATGCCATCACGGCGTGGGAGCGGGACCCGGAGAAGACCCCGCGCGCGTGGCGCCCACTCCTGAGGGCGCGCCACTTGTCCGGCCGGGCGCCAATCCAGTTCGCGCTGACCGGCATGAACGCGCATATCAATCACGACCTCGCCATCGCCCTCGACCGTATGGCGGCGTTCGACGGTCGCTACCCGGGGAGATCGGGGGCCCGGTTCAACGACTTCACTCGCGTCGACGACATCCTCGAGGAGCGGGAAGCGGTCCTGCGAGAGCAGCTCACGACCGGGCTGGCCGGCAAGATCGACCGTGGTTTCGGCGACGTGGACAGCGTCGTCATGATGTGGAACGTCCGCCGCGCGCGTGAAGCGGCGTGGACCAACGGTGAACTGCTCTGGCACCTCCGAGCGACACCGCGCCTGCAGGCCGATTACCTGCAGCACCTGGATCACTTCGCGGCGTTCGCCGGCCGCGGCCTGCTGGTTCCACGACTCGGCGTAGTCATCTGACAGCGACCTCGGGTATCGTCACCTCCATGCGACTGAACAGTGCGATGGTGTACGTCAAGGATCTTCCTCGCATGCGCGCGTTCTACAGCGAGATGCTCGGCGTGAAGCCGAGCAGCGAGACGTGGACGGACTCATGGACCGAATTCGATGCCGGCGGCGTGCGGTTCGCCTTGCACGCGATTCCTCCCGAGATCGCCAGCCAGATCGAAATCACGTCGCCGCCACGCGTGCGTGGACAGAATCCAGTGAAGCTCATCTTCGAGGTCGACGACGTCGAGCGGGAACGGGCGCGGCTCGAATCGCTTGGCGTCACGATGGTGCAACGGCCGTGGGGCGCGTGGGACGGCATCGATCCCGAGGGGAACGTCTTCGGGGTGCGGTCGGCGGCAAGTTAACGCTGGTCCACTCTATTGCAGCACCGGCGGTAACTTCAGCCGGGAAACTCTCGTCTGCTCGCGGCGCTCCGGTCCCAGCGCTTCATTCGCGAGGTACACGCCGGCGCGCGACGGCACCGCCGACGCGATCGACGCCAGCGCATCTCCATCATAGAGCGCTGAATAGATCGGCGTCCGGCCATCGGGGCTGACCACGACCACACCGGTCTTCTGGGGCAGCAGCATCAGTAACCTGGCGGGCACCCTCATGAACAGCGGCTTGATCCACGGGTTTTCGTGAACCCATGTCAGCAGCCTGGTTCGATCGGAGAACAGCGCGAGCCAGATGCGTCCCGCTTCGTCCCGATCCATTCCATCATCCAACCCGGTCACACCATCGAGGACGACCTCGCTGCGACCAGCCTGCGGGCCACTCAGGTAGAAACGGGTCAAGCGAAACAACGACGTCTGCGTGACCAGCACCGACTGCTCGCGCGGTTGTCCCGGATGCAAGTCGTACAACACGCCGTTGATGAAATGAAACCCCTCGGCGATGAGACGCGTCGCACGCGTCTCGAGGTCGTATCGCCACAACCGTCCGTTGGGCGAGAGCGCGATCGCTTCGTCCAACGCATCGTCGACCGACGCGCCGGTGTAGTCGAATGGTTCTGAGAAATAGATCCGGCGACCGTCTTCCGACACCTCGAGGTTGTCGCACACGATGAGCGGTCGCGTCGGCGTACCGCTTCCCGGGCGCAGCTCGGGGGCGCCCTGGTCGTTGTCGGCGTAGACGACCGGAATCTCGTTCATCAGATCGGTCGCCGGGACGTCGAGCACCAGCGCTTCCACCTTACGGGTGTCGAGCGAGAGCCGGTATAGCCCGACGCGCTCGTCGGCGGCGGCTTCTGCGTACGACCGCGACGAGCAGAAGTAGAAGTGATTCGGATCGCCCGGGGCCTCGTGGATGCCGTAGGCCATGAGCGGCGGATCGACCAGTGGCTCTGCCGAATGATTGCCGAGATTCATTCGCCAGATCTGACCATCGGTCGCCGTGACCAGTGCGGTCGCGCCGTCCTGCAGGAAAACCGCATCATCGAACGCGGGAGCGGAGGAGGGAAACTGCTCCAGGCTGACGGCAAACTCGGCGGAGCGATCGACTGCGCGAATCGCGTCCTCAGTGGCCCGATCGATGGTATGCGCACCGGCCAGCTGAATCTCCGGCCGTGGCGCTGCTGCCATCCACCAGACGCCAACGATCACGGCGAGCAGCACTACGACGATGAGCCGCTTCATTGGACTGCCGCCCCGTGTTCCCGCGCCCGCGGTGCGCTCGTCGACACCGGATTTCGCAGCCAGCGAATCGTGTCTTCCAGCGTCTCGCGCAGCGGCCGCGGAGTCCAGCCCAGCTCGGTGCGAGCCTTCGTTGTGTCGTACCAGGCGTATCGTCCAACGACTTGCAGCACCTCGCGAGTCAGGGGAGCCGACTTTCCGCGAATCGAGCTGATCACCTCGAGTGCCCCGACGACCGTGCGCACGAGGAACATGGGCGGCGCGAACTTTGGCGCACGGACTCCCGCAATGGCGGCGGCCTGTTCGAGCAGCTGATCGGTCGTGACGTTCTCGCCGCTCAGGAGATATCGCTGACCCGATCGACCGCGTTCAGCTGCGAGCACGACGCCCGAGGCAAAGTCACGGACGTCGAGACATCCAAATCCAATCGGCAGGGTGAAGCGCAGCTTGCCAGTGATGAGCGACTCGACCAGCTTGTTCGCGGGTGCGCCGACGGGGTCGTCGGGACCGAACGTAAACGCCGGACACACCGTCATGACCGCGAACGTCGATGACGCATGGGCAAGGGCGTTCAGTTCCGCCTGCCGGCGCATGTTGGCGTAGCGAAGATCGAAGGCGTGCTCATCCCAGTTCGCCGTTTCATCGAGAGGCTTGGGGCTCTTGTTGACGCCAACAGCCAGCGCGCTGCCGGCGACCACTGCCCGCGTCACGCCGGAACTTGCCGCCGTTTCGAGGAGCTGCCGCGTGCCGGCAATGTTGATGCGCTCCATTTCGTCGACCAGCTTCTGGCCGCTTCCGACACTCACTTTGAAGGCGAGGTGGATCAGCGTGCCGACGCCGGCACAGGCGGCGCGGACCGCAGCCGGCTCATCGACGTAACCAGTGCACCGTTCGACGTCGAGCTGATCGAGGACGTCAGGCCGGCCGTCGCGCAGTTCGAGCACGCGGGGCCGGACACCAGCCGCATTCAGCTTTTTCACGACGTGGTAACCCAGAAAGCCGGTAGCCCCCGTGAGAAGGATGGTGTCCATCGTGTGCCTCCGGCCCCCTTCGGTATAACGCCCCGCTGATCGAGCTCGAACAACAGGACAGATTGTGCATCCAGCCTCGTCGTTCGGAACCAAACACCTGGTCGTTTTTCCTTTATGGGTTGCGCGGATTCTGCCGGGCACGCATCCGAGCGCGCCATCTCATCCGTTGCTGGGCCGACATTGCTCTTGTTTCAACCGGAACAGCCAGTGAGAATGAGGCCCAACCCCTGGCTGGCTGAGGTAACCCATGCGGCTTTCCGTCGAACAACACACCAATGCGCCTGCGGCCGCCGCGCCGGCCGTCGCCCCAGCCGATCCCACGGCCCCGGACCTTGGTTTTCTCGCCCGCGAAGCCGCCGCCGCGCTGCAATCCTTCTTCGGCACGATCGAGCGAATTTGCTCTGACAATCCCGTCGGGATCGCCCGCTTGCAGGAACTCGCGGCAAAGGCGCGTGCCGGTCAAATCACGGCAGACGAGGGGAAGGAACTGCAGGCGCTGAAGGGCCAGGCCATTCGCCAGGGTCGCGCGATAGGTGCCGTCATCGGTTTCTTTCTGAAGCTGCGGCCCTATCCGATGCTCGAAGAAATTCGGAAGAAGGCGAAGCTGTTTCAGCCGGCGTTTGGTCCGGTGCTCGTGGTCGAGGGCGACGCCGTTCGGAATGTTCTCGAGCGCGATCAGGAATTCACCGTCGATCCTTACGGCGCCGAGATGATCAAGGTGATGACACCCGCTCACAACGGCGGTTTCACGACCTTCATCCTGAGCACGGACGACAACACGGCGTACGAACCGGATAAGCGACTACTGTCATCGGTCTGCAATCGGGAGGACGCCGACCGCATCACCGACATCATCCATCGGGACTGCGTGCGACGCATGGGAGCGGCGCTGGACGAGGCGCGCGCCAACGGGTCTTCGACGATCGACGTCGTCACTGCCGTTGCGCGCTATGTACCTGTCACGCTTGGCCACAAGTATCTCGGCGTACCGGTGGCGGAGCAGCCCGGCTCGTTCGAGCTCACGCCCGAAATGTTGACGTACTACGGTACGCCGGTCGAGGGGCAGGAAGAGACCGCGCTGAAGAAGGAGGACGGCGTCATCCCCGACGAGCGGCAGATGTATCTCTGGATCAAAGCCGCGTTCCGGCACTTCTTCAACAACGTCCAGAAGGATCCGCAGGTGCAGCGTGATGGCGTGCGCTCCTGCCGCCTCCTGCTCGCGTACCTCCTTCGCGAGATCGGCATCCAGCGCGAACGTCTGTTGAGCGGTCTGCAGGTCGACGACACGATGCTGACGCGACTGCTCAACTTCCAACTCGGTCGTTCCGCGCCCGCAGCAGCTCGTCCCGCGAACCTCGATCCGCGGCTGGTCAGCGACCTCCGGATCGCCGAGAACGTGATGGGAACCATCGTCGGCGCCATCGCGGGCCAGGAAGAGGCAACGTGCCGGGTGATCGATTCGCTCATGCGGCTCAAGGGCGACGAGTACAGGTCGAGCGGAACCGAGGCGGTCCGATACGGCACTTTCGCCGAAGCCACTGAGCTGGCCCTCAACGTCTTGAGCGGCACTCGTGTGAAGGAAAGCCGGTGGGAGCTTTTCAAGTACTTCCAGGAGGCTCTCCGCCTGCAACCGCAAGGCGAGGTCCTGCTGCGCAAGTGCGTCAGTGATGGAGCACGCATCGCGGACAGCCGGCCGATTGCGGCCGGCACGCTCATCTTCGCCGCGCACGGTTCGGCGATGAGAGACATTCCCAACCCGGATGCCTTCATCCTCGACAGGCCTCGGCAACACTATCTGCAGTACGGATGGAGCCGACACACGTGTCTGGGGCAATACGTCTCGCCGGTCATCATCGTCGAGTCGATGATTGCGGTACTCGGGCTTCAGGATCTGGCGCGTCCTGAACCCGGGGCTGGCGAGTCTGCCTTTCCCTTCGAGCGGCGGTTCGGGCGACTGCAGCTCGATGACCAGAACCTCTATGCCACGACGTTTTCCCTTCAGTTTGCCGATACCGGCACGACCCGGATGTTCTGGCCTCTCGCTCCCGGGAGCGACGTTGAGGTGTGTTGAGATGCCGACCTTCAGGATTCGATCACTGGTATGCGTTGTACTGACTTTGCTGGTGTGCGCGTGCAGCCGCCAGCCCGCGAGCGAAGGCGAGCCTGAAGCGACGACCGCCGCGGCGGCAACCGGCACACCAGGGTTCGTCGGACCACTGACCGGCGACTCGAGCGAAGACATCGTGTCGTGGGTCGACGGGCAGGTCGTCACCAACTGGGCCGCGGAGATCGAGAAGCGCGATCGCGCAATCGATGGCTACCTGAGCGACACCGATCCGGGTCGCGCGGAAAAGTACGGCTTCCGCAGCGGGCAGAATCCACAACTTGCGTGGAGCTGGTTCCGCGACTACCCCGTCGGGTTCAACGGCATGCCGTTCGTCCTGTTCAAGACGATTCTGGATCTGGATCCCGATCACCCGAACCCGGCACTGCGACGAATCGCTCGCATCTGGAAGCGCGAAGCCGCCTTGCCACTTGGAACGGGTCCATCGGCAACACGATGGACCTTCGATCACATCGGCATCGGCCCCAATCCGATCGACTATGTCGACGGCCTGGCGCGACCGGCGAGTGAACGGCAAGCGGCGCTGCCGTTCGGGTTCGCATTCGAGAACGCGCGCTCGTTCGAGCCACTCTCGACCGCCGAGACGAAGCTGCACGACGGTCAACTGCGCCTCAAGAGCGTATTTCAGAACACCAGCCTGCTCATCGCCAAGCTCAAGACGGAGGAGCTCGAAGAGGAATGGGAGAAGGATCGGCCGGATTTCGGAAGCCCCGGCGCGATGGACCGCGTGTTCTTATCCTGTGCCGCCTGCCACGTCGGGCGTGTCTCGGTCGGCGGCAAGATGAAGTTCCTCGTCGGGATGCCGAACACGGAAATCGAAGCGCAGTATTACTCCAAGCTGCTGATGCTCACCAGCGCAGCGCTGGTCGAGTCCGGCTTCGATCCTGCGTCGAGCACGCCGGTCAACCCGACCGCAATCGTCCCCAACCGAAATGCCGTCCGCGCGCTCTATGCCGAGATGCTGAAGAAAGCGCTCGAGCGGCCGGAGACGCTGTACGGTTCCTCACCAGCGCAAATCGCTCGCGCGAAGATTCAGACACTCGCCGTCGCCGACAACTTTCCGAGCATCGTGAAGGATCTCATCGCCGT
>JAICEG010000124.1 GCA_025924295.1 Vicinamibacteria bacterium | reverse complement strand
GCAGTCCGTACAGACTGGTTCGCTGGCGAAAGGGGTCAGGCCCCTTGTGTGGCCCGGTATCAAGGGGTGTGTCCCCGTTCGCCCAAAAAGGGCAAAAGACGATCGAAGAACGACCGGTGCTTGCGCACCGCGAGGCGGAGGTCCTCCGTCGAGCTCTCATCGCCCCGATCCCACTGGTGCTCGAGGTTGCTCCGTTCGTCGGCAAAGACCTCGGACAATCGCTTGATCACCTGCGCCACCAGCGCATCGGCTTCCTCGACGGCCTTGCGCGGTTCGTCGACGAAGCCGGTCTGAATCGCCTCCCATCGCGTCCGAAAACCGGCAGCTTCATCGCCCGCGAACATCGGCAACGCGCGAGTGTCCTCGGATTCAACCACCCGCTCTCGCGGTTGGTCGGTGGCAGTGTCCATCTTGCGCGCGATGTCGCGCGTCGTCAGTCGCTCCTGGCTCATGATGCCCTCCTCGCGGCGGGCCGAGTGGCCGCCACCAGTTCGTCGAACAGCGCACGGAAGTGGACCATCGCCTGACGGAGATCTTCCGTGCTCGCGCTCCCGCTCTCGTGCCGTGCCACGATCTCGCGGCCGGCGCGGTAGTGGTTGAGCACGTGTGCGTGATCGACCGACAGATCGTCGAACCGGCGGTTCGGGTCGTCGACGGCGTATCCCCGACTGCGCATGACCTCGCCAATCAGGCGATCGGCGTCGAGAACCGCCGTATGCGGCTCGTCCACGAACTTCGCCTGCACGTTTCGCCATGCGGCGCTGAAACGATCCGCGTCCTCCCGTGAGAGCGGCCTGATCGAAAACGACTCGACTCTCAACTGCCGTTCGCGCAGTTCGCGCTCCGCCTCTGCCGGCGTTCGCGCCGAGTGCAGGACATGGTCGTACTCGGGCCCGAACCTGGCACGGAGGGCCGCCGTCCTGCGCCGCCTGGCAAACATCCACGCACCGGCGACGATCAGCACCGCAACCACGGTGATTGCGATTACTATCAACATGTCGTTGTTCATTTTTCACCTCGTCACAGGTTCAACGAGGGAGTGAGCAAGAGAAATGCCCGAACATGGTCGAGCAACAAGCCGAGCTCGATACGTCCTTGTGACGCGCACGTCATGGTCGGGTAAAGACCTCAACGTACGGTGTCTTCGTTCTGAAGGAGGACACCGCATGCGTCATCAGACAGTCACAGTGGCTCTGGCGCTCCTGCTCAGCGTCACCACTGGCGTCGCCACGGCCAGCTCAGGAAACGACAGAGACGACGACCGCCAGCGATCGAACTCGAGCGTGGAACTGGGCCCGAGGCCCTTCTTTCTCGTGAACGA
The DNA here is from genome assembly GCA_025924295.1 of Vicinamibacteria bacterium. Lineage (GTDB taxonomy): Bacteria > Acidobacteriota > Vicinamibacteria > Vicinamibacterales > UBA2999 > Gp6-AA40. The sequence continues at coordinate 10,619 of JAICEG010000124.1, read as the reverse complement.
GATGGAAGACGGCAGGTTGAAGCGCCAGCTGCAACGGTGCACTGCCAGGCCGTTCAAGAAGAGCGACTTCTCGATCGGTCATCGTGGAGCCGCGTTGCAATTCCCCGAGCACACCAAAGAGTCCTATGAAGCCGGCGCACGTCTCGGCGCCGGGATCCTCGAATGCGACGTCACCTTCACGAAAGACAAGCAGTTGGTCTGTCGCCACGCGCAGAACGATCTGCACACGACGACCAATATCCTGGTGACCGACCTCGCGAAGTCGTGCATCAGGCCCTTCACACCGGCGGTGCTCGGACCGAACGGCGAAATCGTCACACCGGCATCCGCGGAGTGCCGCACGAGCGAGATCACACTCGCCGAATTCAAGACGCTGCGCGGCAAGATGGACGCATTCAACCCTGCCGCTCAGACACCGGAACAATTCCTTGGCGGGACGGCCAACTTCCGCACCGATCTCTATGCCGGACCGACGAGCGGGCAGTTGATGACGTTTGCCGAGAGCGTCGAGCTGTTCAAGAAGCTCGGTGTCAAGCACACGCCCGAGCTCAAGTTCCCGTCCGTGGCCATGCCGTTCGACGGGTTCACACAACAGATGTACGCGCAGAAGATGATCGATGAACTGAAGGCCGCCGGTGTGCGTCCGCGCGACGTCTTCCCGCAGTCGTTCAACAAGCCGGACGTTCTTTACTGGATCAAGGCGGAGCCAGCCTTCGGACGCCAGGCGGTATTTCTCGACGATGCGAACACGGTCGCTGACTTGCCGAGCTTCGCCGACCTGGTTGGCTACCGGAAGGAAGGCATCCGGATCTGGGCGCCCCCGACGTTCGCGCTGCTCTCACTCGATGGCGCAAACCGGATCGTCGCGTCGCAGTGGGCGCACGACGCGAAACAGGCGGGACTCGACATCATCACCTGGACACTGGAGCGCTCCGGCATCCTCGCCGATGGCAACAACGGCTTCTACTATCAGACCATCGACCCAGCCATCACACGCGAGGGCGATCTTTACAAGGTCATTGACGTTCTCGCCAAAGAGGTTGGAGTGCTGGGCATCTTCTCCGACTGGGCGGCACCCGTGACGTTCTACGCCAACTGCACGGGATTGAAGTAGAGCTTCGAGCGCGACCATACCTCGGGCACGCCGTTTGAACCTCGCCAGAGGATGAAGTGGCGTGCCCTTTTCATTGCATCAGCTGCGCTGCTCTTCGCCGGCGGGTCGTCCAACGCCGCCGCGTACTCCGTTCTCGCGCACGAAGCCCTGATCGATGAGGCGTGGTCCGCTCAGATCGCACCGCTCCTGGCTCGCCGCTTTCCACGCGCCTCGAAGCAGGATGTCGAAGACGCGAGGGCGTTCGCGTACGGCGGCTCGCTGATTCAGGACCTCGGGTACTACCCGTTCGGCAGCCGCTTCTTTTCGAATCTCGTTCACTACGTGCGCTCGGGCGGATTCGTCGCGGCGTTGATCGCCGAGTCGCAGACCGTCGACGAGTATGCATTCGCGCTGGGGGCACTCTCGCACTACGCGAGCGACAACGCGGCGCATCCGATCGTCAACCATACGCTTCCGACGGTTTACCCGAAACTGCGCGAGAAGTTCAGCGGTGACGTGCTCTTTGGTGAATCGCCCACCCGCCACGTGATGGCCGAGTTCGCATTCGACGTCGTGCAGGTCGCGCGTGGAAAGTTCAAGGCGGACGCCTACCAGCGACTGATCGGCTTCGAAGTCGCGCGACCGCTCCTCGAGCGGGCGTTTCACGTGACCTACGGTCTCGAACTGAAAGACGTCTTCGGCGACGTGGATCTGGCCATCGGCACCTATCGTCGCGCGGCGAGCCAAATCATTCCGGATGTCACGCGGATCGCCTGGCGGGAGAAGCGCGATGAAATCGCATCGATCACTCCGGACGCGACCGAGCGCAACTTCGTCTACACGATGACACGTCAGGAATACGAAGATGCGTACGGCACCGGCTACCGCAAGCCAGGGTTCCTCGTGCGCATGGTCGTCGCGATCTTCAAGGTCGTTCCGAAATTCGGCCCATTGAAGCCACTCGCCTTCGAGCCGTTGCCACCCGCGACCGAGCGCGCGTTCCTGGATGGCTTCCAGGCGTCGCTGGATCAGTACGAGCAGTTGCTGCGCTCGCTTCGAGGCGGACGTCTGTCACTGGCAGACACGGATCTTGATACCGGCAGAAGACCGGCACGTGGGCACAACACGCTCGCTGACGAGACCTACGCCGACTTGATCAAGAAGCTCGAGAAGGCGAATTACGCCGGCGCGTCACCCGGGCTGCGCGGCGCACTGGGCGAGCACTACGCGGCCGTGCGGGCGGCGCGTAGTGCCTCTCGTTCTACTTCTTCTCGGTGATCGAAATCGCCGAATTCAGCGTGAACCGCAGCTCGGTCTCGGGCGCGAGCTCCGCCGGATCTCCGCGCGTCGCCAGTGACGCCGCCGCGCCGGTGCCGCCACCGACCGCTGCGCCAATCGCTGCACCACTCCCGCCGCCCGCGATGGCACCAATCGCCGCGCCAACGCCAGCGCCGATAGCGGTTCTCCTGGCGTCGCGTCCCTTCGTCGACTTCGCTTCCTGGATGAACGTGTCGGTGTCGAGCTCCACCGTCCTGCCGTCGGAGAGTGTCAATCGGCGAAGGGCCAGCGTCATGGATGCGACTCCCTTGACGCGTCCGCCGGGATCGGAATCGACGATGACGCCCTCGACGCGAGAGCCCTGTTTCGCGATGACCCAGTCGCCATCCGCGATCGGCTTGGCGAGCACCGCACTGAATGGCTCTCCGGCCTTGTTGCTGTTCGTCGAGATCGTCGACGTGGTGAAGACCGCGATCGGCGTCCCTGCTCTGAGCGTAAACGTACGAGGAGGCGGAGGCGGCGGCGGCGCGGGAGCAGGAGCCGGTGCCGGTGCCGGGGCGGCGGCGATTGGAGGTGCGGGCGCAGCCGAACGGGCCGTCTGCGGTGGGCGCTGTGCCGGGCGGGAAGCGGCCGCAGGCGGCGGTGCCGGCTCAGGCGGCGGCGCGGCTTCCGGAACGGGTGCAGGTGGTGGGGCTGCGACTGGTGGAGCCTCGGCCTGGGCTGGCGGTGGCTCAGAGCGGCCGCAGGCTAGCTGCAGTGCGCTTGTTCCCACGATGGCGAGCAATGCAAGCCACAGGGTTGTTCGTTTCGTCATGGCCGCTAATCCTTTCCATTTCTCAGAGGAGTGCCTGACATGATCAGTCAACTCCCGTGCCATGGCACTACAAATTTCTGGGCGGGATCTGCGGCAAGACGGGCGTTACAGCCCGCGGGGGGTGGTGGGCACCACGCCTCAGCACGTCGAGCGCCATTTAGGCTGAGGGCCCGAGGAATGAATCCGCCGAGTCTCGGATGAGCGGACGATCGTCGAAAGCGCGGCCGCATCAATCGCCAGCAGCTGGCTGACGCCCCGACCCTCGTTTTCAACCATTCTGACGAGTTCGGCAACGGAGCGCACTTCGAGCTTGCACATGACGTGGGCCCGTTGCACCTTCACCGTCTTCTCCGCCGTGCCGAGCTCCGCAGCGATTTCCCTGTTCGACAGTCCCCGGATGAGGCCGGCCGCAACCTGACGCTCCCGTAGCGTCAGTCGTCGCACCCGCTCGATGAACACCTCGCGGCGACGGCGAACGACCTCGGTGCGCGCGCTCCGTTCCAGGCCTCGCGTCACGGCCGCGACGAGTTGCCGCGTATCCACCGGCTTGGTCAGGAAGTCGACTGCTCCACCCTTCATCGCTTCGACAACGGTCGGCACGTCGCCGCCAGCCGTCACGAAGACGATCGACAACGCGCTGTCGCCGAGTTGCTTCTGCAGTTCCAGCCCTGAGAGACCGGGCAGGAAGTGGTCGACGACCACGCATGCCGGGCCGGTCGGACGCCTCTCGAGGAACGACTCGGCGGAACGGAACGCGCAGACCGCAAACCCAGACGCCGTCAGGTGCTGGGCCAAAGCGCCGCGCGCGCCATCGTCATGATCGACGATGAAAACGTTTCCTGAAGCCACCATGTAATGGAACGTCGGCCCGGCTGACTTTGTACATGGCCGAGCTGCAGGAGCGGCCTCCCACCTCCACTATCCGTGGGCTCATTTTGAGATGTCGTGATAGCTCACTCCTCGCCGCATCATGTAACGCGCCGATCGCTCGGATCTCTTCGAGAAACCTTACCTCGACCGACGTGCTGCCACTGGCGCACCTCTTGAAAGACTCAGAGTGTCGCGGACGGCCTTGTCGAGGACAGGGTCGGATCGGCAGATGACGGGGTCGGGAGGCTATCGGTCAACCGCGGGCTCAGACCGGCGCGGCATCGGGAAATGAGCACCGGCGCGCGGCGTTCCGATCGACGGCGTCCGACCCCGTTTCCCATACCTCCCTAGAGTCAGAACCTGCGTGGAATCGGGATGTGGAATTCCTCGATCACGCCATCGCAGAAGATCTGCACACCGATCGCGACGAGGATGAACGCTGACAGCCGCAGCATGACGACCGTCCCGGTGTCTCCGAGTTTGCTCAGCAGCGTCGTCGCAAATCGATAGCAGACGTAGATCGTGACGACGACGATCACGAGACCGAGTGCCGTGCCGAGAACCGAGGTGAGCGGAGTGGCGCCCTGGACACGCGTTGTCGCGCCGAGCGTCAGCGCAACCGAAAGCGACCCGGGTCCAACCGTCAGCGGGAACGTCAACGGGTAAAAGGCGCGGGTCAGCAAGTGCCGATCGTCGAGCGCCGGAATCGCCGACGTTGTGGCGAGGCGTGCGTCAGGACTTGATTCGGCGCGCAACAGTTGCCAGCCCGTCGAAAGCACCAGCAGCCCGCCAGCGATCTTCACCACCGCCAGCGACAGGCCGAAGAACAGCAGGACGTACGAACCCACCAGCATCGCGGACACCAGGAGGATCAGGGAGTTGGTCGCCACCCGCCGCGCCATCGCCCGCCGCGTGGCGTCGGACGCTCCGGGTGTGGTGGTCAGAAAGATTGGCGCCCCGCCAACCGGGTTGATGATGGGCAGGAGTGCGGCAACTGTGAATGCGACGACGCGAACGAAGGCGGCGAGAACGTCGGCCATGCGGCCATGTTCTCATGCACCACTCGGGCCGCAGCCGAGCAGGGGTCGCTTAGGTGTGGATCAACCCCAGCCAGGTCGCGTAGCGCACGAGATCGGCGGTGTTCTTGAAGCCGAGCACGCGCATGATCTCGTACTTGTGCGTCTCCACAGTGCGTGGCGACACCTGCAACGCGCTGGCGATCTCGCGCATGCGATACCCCTTGGCGATCAATTGCAGGACCTGGCGCTGACGCGGGGTGAGCTTGGCGAGCGGCTTCTCGGCCACAGGCAGACCACCGATCCGTTCAGCAACCTGCGGGCTCACATACGTGCCGCCGCTGAGGACCTCTTGAATTGCGGCCACCAGCTCCTGACCGGCCGCGTGCTTCGAGACGAAGCCGACCGCCCCAGCCGAGATCGCTTCTTTGGCGACTCGCGGATCGGCGTACATCGTGAGGATGATGATCTTCGCCGTGACGCCTCGAGAGCGCAGCTGCATGATCGCGTCGAGCCCGCTCAGGCCCGGCATCGAGAGATCCGCGATGATCAAGTCGGGCTGCAGATCGACGGCCGCCTCGACGAGGCTCGTTCCGTCGAGGACCGTGCCGACCATCTGACAATGGTCGGCGAGGAGGCGGTTCAGCCCCTCGGCCACCATCATGTGATCATCGGCGAGCAGAGTGCGAGGCGCCGCGGTCATGATGCTCGTCCCAGCTAAATCATTCAGCATTAACGCCGTGCCTCTTGAATCCGAACAGACGTCGAGGACTAGGACACCCTTGCACAGTTTTGTCGTCCAACGCCGCGATGGATCACTACGACTGGTGACGTAGGAAACCTCCCCACGGATACGGTTGTCAAGACTGTTTCATTCACCCGTAGCCGCGCGGCGGGACATTCATGCGCCGCCAGCTAGACAGGCCGAAGCACTATCCGTACCCGGACGCGGTCAACGATTCACTGCCCGACACCCTCGCCGCTCCCTCGCTGGGTTCAGCGAGACCTCGAACTGAGCGGCATCCTGGACCGCAGGAGAATCTCGTCGAGAATGACCTGCGGATCGTCGCGCAGCACCATGCGCATCCCCTGCAGGATGAGAAACTCCCGGGACGTCAGGAAGCCATCGAGCGCCTCGCGGCTGTCCCATTCGGAGACGAGCGTCAGGAGCTGCGTGTCGCCGGCATCCGACATCAGGCGGCACGTCAGGCAACCAGGCCACAGGTGCATGCGACGAATGAACCCGTCGATGGCACTCAAGGCCTCCGACCGCTTGTCCTCTTTCACACGCATGTGCACGGTAGCTATATGCATCGGAGGAGGTATCCTGACCTCCGGCCACCGGCACGCCGCGACATTCTGCGGTGCCGTTCCCGCGCCCCAGCCGTTTTCCGCGGGTGCCTTCGGCCTCGAACAACGGTTACAGCACATCGCGCGCCGGGCCTCGAGCCTCAGGATCCGAGCGACCGGCGGTGCCACGGCGTCCGCGGAAAACGCCGCCAGCCTGCCGGCTTTTTCCGAAGGATCCTCGCCAGGACGAGGAGCCAGCATGGTCGCGCCAGCCGCTGCCCTTCGCGGGCTGGCCACGGCTCACCACAGGTCGCCGAGTGTCAGGTGCGATAGGATCTCGATTCGCGCGGACCTCGTTGGCCATGGCCGCTGACAACCTCAATCTGGTCGCCGATCTCGGGATGCGCGTGCGGGAACTGACCCTCCTCCACGACGTCACCCGGATCCTGCAACGCGATGATCTCGCCGCGATCTCGAACTGGCTGGACGAGATCGCGCGGGCCATTCGACGTTCGTGGCCGTGCCCCGATGAGATCGATGTGCGGGCCCGCCTGGGGACGTTCGAGGTCGCGCACGCCGGCGACGCCACCCATCCGGTGAGGCATGTCGCCGAGTTCGTCGTCGCCGACGGCCGCACGGGTCGCATCGAACTCGCCTACGCGCACCCTGACACCGCAACGCTGCAGCCCCCGCCCAGGAGCGCGCTGCTCGAGGACATCACGGAGATGTTCAAGACCGCCGTTGATCGGCGGCTGGTCATAGCGGCCCTGCGCCAGAGCGAGCAGCGATATCGCAGCGTCGTGGAGCACCAGAGCGACCTCGTCTGCCGCTATGCGCCGGACACGACCTTGACCTTCGTCAACGACGCGTACTGCCGATTCTTCGGTAAGCGGCACGACGAGTTGATTGGACGTCGCTTCACCGAGCTGATTCCAGAAGCCGATCGGATGGACGCCCTTGAACACGTCGCGTCGCTGATCAAGGGCGAATCCCCCAGTGTGCACGAACACAGTGTGCTGCTGCCGGATGGCACCACAGGACGGCAGCAGTGGATCAATCACGCGATCAGGGCATCGAACGGAGAGGTCGAAGAACTGCAAGGCATCGGTCGCGATATCAGCGATCGCTGGCGCGCCGAAGAGACGCTGCGCGAGAAGGAAGCCCGCCTGCATGAGGCCTACGTGCGGATCAGATCGCTCGCCCATCAGCTCATGCTCGCGCAGGAGGCGGAACGAACCGAGATCGCCAGGGATCTGCACGACGACGTCAGCCAGCAGCTGGCGGCATTAGGCATTGGCTTGAGCCTGATCGAGGGGCGGGCCACCGATAGCGAGTTCGTGCGCGAGGAGGCCACTCGGCTGCGTGAGGTGGCCATCGGCCTCGCCGAGAAGGTCAGGCACGTGTCGCACGAGCTCCACCCCGGTATCCTCCAGCACACGGGGTTGCAGTCGGCGCTCGCGTCGCACTGTGACGCGAGCGCGAGCCAGCACGCGTTCCTGTTGCAATTCGAAGCGCGCGGGAGCGTCAATGACGTGCCCGATGACGTGGCTCTCTGCCTGTATCGCGTGACTCAACAGGCGCTGCGCAATGTCGCGATGCACGCCAATGCGAGTCGTGTCTGGGTGACGCTGGTTCGGGTCGGCAAAGGAATCGAGCTCACGATCGCCGACAACGGGCGGGGGTTCGATGCGTCGGCCCGCCGCGCAGGAGGCCTCGGCCTCCTCAGCATCGAGGAACGCGTGCACCTGGTGAACGGGGAATTCTCAATCACTTCCCGCGAGGGTGGAGGCTCTCGCCTCCACATCACGGTGCCGATCACCTGGACCGGCCTGACTACATCCCGCGCCTGATTCCGAGCTTGCGGAGCCGGCTCCGCAGCGTGCTAGGTTTCAGTCCCAGCAGCTCGGCGGCGCCACGGCGCCCCTCGATGCGCCACAACGTCGTGCCCAGCATGCGCTGAATATGATTGCGCTCGACCTCTTCGAGTGTCGTCCCCGCCGACGCCGTCGCCGGCTTGGCTGACGACAGCGAGATGTCGTTCATCGAAATCACACCATCGGGGGACACGATGATCGCGCGCTGAATGACGTTCTCCAGCTCGCGGATGTTGCCCGGCCAGTCGTACTGCTGCAGCGCCCTGGCGACCGAATCAGGAATGGGCCGCATGGGCTTGGGCATGGCGCGCGCAAATCTGTTCGCCAGATGCTGCGCGAGCAACGGGATGTCTTCGCGCCGCTCGCGCAGGGACGGCAGCGTGATCGGGAAGACGTTCAGCCGATAGTAGAGGTCGTCGCGGAATCGATTCTGCCGCACTTCTTCGGTCAAATCGCGATTGGTGGCAGCGATCACCCGCACATCGACGTCCACCGTCCGCGTGCTGCCGAGACGTTCGAGCTGGCCTTCCTGGAGTACTCGTAGCAGCTTCGGCTGGAGCTCGATCGGCAGGTCGCCCACTTCGTCGAGGAACAGCGTGCCGCGATGCGCCAGCTCGAACCGACCCGCCTGGCTCGAGTGCGCGCCGGTGAACGCACCGCGCTCGCGTCCGAACAGCTCGCTCTCGACGAGCGTCGCAGGCAGAGCCGCGCAGTTCAGCGCAACGAATTTACCGGATGCCCGGGCACTGCGCCGGTGAATCGCGCGGGCGACCAGTTCCTTCCCCGTTCCGGTATCGCCAAGCAGGAGCACGGTCGCGTGCGTGGCGGCCACCTGCTCGAGCCGAAACATCACGTAGCGCCAGGCGGCACTTTCGCCAACGAGCGTTTCTTCCATCTGTACGAGCGCCTGTCGCTCGTTGGCGGTATCGCTCCCATTCGCCGGACGGCGAGCCGCGTCCTGCTCCTGGACGGCGGGAGCGGGAACTGCGGGTTGTCCTTGCTCGAGCGCCGCGCGGACGGCGTCGGCGACTGTCGTCAGCGGCCGCAACGAAAGAACGTCGAGATGACCGTTGGACCGCTGCGAGTACAGCGCGATTGCACCGCCCTCGAATCGCTGGCGGCTCAATGGCACGATCATCAGAGTTCGAATACCGAGCGCCCAGAGGTGAAGATGGTCGTCGGACGCCAGCACGCTGCTGGTGCTGTGCGGCGGCCCCGACACCAGGAGAATCTCAGCCTGACCGGTCACGCTCTGGACCCGCGGGCGAGACAGGAACTCGGAGATCACGCGACCCGAGGTCAGCGCGTTGCCGACGGCAATCGATCTGGACCGCTGGCTGGCGGGCGACACGATCAGCGCGCCGTCGAGGCCCAGCTCATCTACGAGACGCAAGAGGACCTCTCGCAACCGGTCGTCGACAGCCTGTGACGGGATTGGGTTCAGTCGCGCACAGAGTTCCTGTGCGAGCCGTTCGATATTAAGAAGACCGTTATCGCGCCCTGGAAACGCCGAAACTCCCATGACACTACCCTCCGACCTGATCGGGAGCGCCGCCGACTCCTCGTTGCCACGCTCTGCGTTCATGTCTATATCGCTAGGGTTGGAGCCTCGAACGCTAACGATTTACACCGTTAAGGGCAATTGGCCGATGGGTCTACGTAGTTCTTCCGATGAAAACTGCTGGGGAGATTCAGCGACCGACCGCGGTCAGTGCCGGAAGGTTGATGTGGATACTGGTGCCGAGATCGCGGCTTTCGATGTGCAGCCATCCGTGGAAGCTTCGAACGATCATGGCGACGCTGGTCAGGCCGAGGCCCGATGCGCCCTCCCGCGTACTGAAGAACGGATCGAAGGCGCGCGCGCGCGCCTCGCCAAAGAGCCCGTGGCCCGTGTCGGTCACCGTCAGGCGCAGGAATCGTCGCAGGCGGGGCGGCAGTCCGACTTGTCGATCGACTGACGCCGTCTGAATCGTGAGTCTGCCCCCGTTCGGCATCGCTTCGCGGCTGTTCGCTGCCAGGTTCAGGAAGACCCATTCGAGTTGCACGGCCTCGGCTTCCACGAGCGAGTCGGCGGCCTCGAGTTGAAACGAGATTTCGATACCGGGCCCGAGCACGCGGGCCAGTACGCCTTCGAGCTGCGACGCCACCTCGTTGACGTCGACCACGGAGGGTGCATGTGCGGACGGCCTGCCAAGCGCGACCAGCTCGCGACCGATGTGAAAGGCGCTGTCGATCGCGCCATCCAGCTCCATCAACTCCCGATCGGCGGATTCATCCGAGGCCAGCCGCTGTTTGAGCGAATCCAGCGACATCGACATCAGCCTCAACAACGCACGGAGATCGTTTCCCAGACGAACAGTTACCAGGGCACTCACACGTCTTTC
>JAICEG010000123.1 GCA_025924295.1 Vicinamibacteria bacterium | reverse complement strand
TGATCCAGGCGTACAAGGACGCCAACATCGAGTGGACCGACGGCATGTCGGCCATGATGGAAGCGCGCGCCGTCAAGAGTGTCGACGAGCAGGAGTTCGCGCGCATCGTCGGCGCCATCGGCGACGCGGCGCACTGGGAGACGATGAAGTTCCTGCGCCCGGGCGTGACCGAGAACCAGGTGACCGCGCACATCATGCAGTTCCTCTACTCCATCCCGGGCATGGAGGACGTCGAGGACGTGATCGTCTCGAGCGGTCCGAACACGTGGCCGAACTGGCGCAACTTCTCCGACCGCATCATTCAGCCCGGCGACATCGTCTTCATGGACCTCGCCGCCCTGACGTGGAACGGCTACAAGTCCTGCTACTACCGCACCTACTGCGTGGGCAAGGAGCCGACTCAGGAGCAGAAGGACATTTACGCTACCGCGCTCGAATGGCTCTACAACTCGATCAACGCGGTGAAGGCCGGCACGACGACGAGGGAGATCGCGTTGAAGTGGCCGTCGGCGAAAGAAGCGTGGGGCTACGCCGAAGAGGATCAGGCAGCCGCGAACCTATGGGGACACGGCCTCGGCCTCGCCCAGTACGATCCGCCGGTCATCTCGCGCATCTGGTCGCTCGATCACCCGATCGAGATCAAGCCGGGAATGGTCTTCGCGCTCGAAACGCAGCACGGGAAGATGTACCGCTGGGGCGTGCGCATCGAGGAGATGCTGATCGTTCATGAGGATAGCATCGAGATCACCTCGAATTTCCCCGTGAAGCAGATCACGGTTGTGGATCCGATCCCGGGCTATGGGGACCACGTGAAGTAAGTCCGTAGTTCGAGTTTCCAGGTTCTCGCTTCTCGGTTCGTGTTCAAGTTCAGACAGCCGAGAAGCGTGAGCCGAAACTGAACACGAACTGAGCACTGAGAAGTGAGAATCTTGAACCACACCGATCTCCTCGTTCCTCTATCGAGCGAGGAAGCGACCGACGCATCGCGATTCGGTCCGAAAGCAGCGAACCTCGCCGCCCTCGGGCGCGCCGGATTGAGAATTCCCGACGGCTTCTGTCTCGACGCGGACGCCTATCGGCATCAAATAACCTCCATCGGCATCGCCGACGACGTGCGCGGTGTTTTCGGCGCGGAGGATCCACAACAGGCGCGGCAGCACGCGCTCAACGTGAAGCTCGGCCTGCTCGAGCGGCCGATCGAACCGTCAGTGCTCCAGCCACTGCTGGCCTCATGGCGCGACCTTGCCGACCGCACGGGCGCGCTCACGGTGGTTCGTTCATCTGCGCTCGTCGAGGATCGATTCGGATCGAGCTTCGCCGGGCAGTTCGAAAGCTACCTGGGCCTCGAGGAGGAATCCGAGTTCATCACGGCCGTTCGCTCGTGCTGGACCGCGCTCTGGTCCACGCGCGCACTGCGCTACATGGCCACGCACGATCTCAATCCCGCTGACACGGCCATGGCGGTGCTCGTGCAGCCGCTCGTTCAGGCACGTGCCGCTGGCGGCGGCCTGAGCCAGACGGCCGACGGCACGATGCTCGTCAACGCGACGCTTGGTCTGGGCGCGTCGATCGCTCAAGGTGAAGTCACTCCCGATCGGTTCGAGCTCGAACGCGATGGCACCGTTCGTCACGTCTCACCCGGGCGGAAGGACCACGCGCTCAGCTGCGGGCATCGTCGCGCCCCGATGGCGCAGGCGGTATCGGCAGCGCAAGCCGTCGAGCCGTGTCTCACTCGGGAGGAGGTTACGCGGCTCGCCCACATGATGCGCACGGCTGAAGACGTGCTCGGCCGTGCCGTCGAGATCGAATGGGCGATCGACGAGGAGGGGTTCACGATGTTGCAGGCGCGCCCGCTGCACATGGAAACGCCACACGTGCCCGACGCGATCTGGCTGCAGCATCCCCGGCTGAACGGTCACCCGGCCGGCGTCGGATGGGGTGCGGGTCGCGCGGTCGTGATCAACTGTGAGTGCGAGATCGCTCGCATCGCGGCAGGCGACGTCCTCGTCACGCGGGTCGCAGGACCTGCGCTCGGCCACATCCTCGGGCGGGTGGCGGGTGTCGTCACCGAGCGTGGCGGCAGCACCTCGCACTTCGCGTCGTTGGCTCGCGAGCGCGGCATCCCCATGGTGCTCGGCGTCGCGGACGCGACGCGGCGCATTCCCGACGGGGCGCAGGTTGCTGTGGACGGGGTCGCGGGAATCGTGCGGTGGATCTCTTGACGTAGGTCAAAGGTCAAGGGCAATGCTGCCGGCCCCTCTCCTCATCGTACCGTTCCTGGCAACGGCGCTCGCCGGATCGTCATCGCAGCTCCCGGTAACAGACCGCATCATCGAAGAAGACGTGAGGGTGCGGGTGCCGCTGTTACCGTGCACGGTGCCGCAGGTCGCCATTCGCATCGCAGAGTCTCTGCCCATCCCGATCGGTCTCGAGCGCGTACCCGAACCGTGTGCCGAAAAAGGCAAGAAATATCCCGAGCGCGAAGATGAGATCGTCCTGACTGGGATGAGCGTCGGCCGTGCCTTCGATCGGCTCGTCGAACTCGACGAACGGTACGTCTGGAGCGAGGTCAATGGCGTCCTCATCCTTCGGCCGGGCGTGACATGGTTCGACAGCGACCATTTCCTGCATCGGAGGGTTCCCCTCTTCAGGGTCAGAGACGGGCGGATATGGGCAGCGATGGATGCCATTCATTCGGCTCTTGGCGGCGCGAGGGGACCAGCCGACGAAACGTGGCCAGCCAGGACGCCGCAGAGCAACCGCACGTTTTCGGTCTCCCTGCCCACAACCACCGTCGTTGATGCGCTCAATGCCGTCGTGCGAGCGCATGGGTCGCTTCGGTGGACAGTGGAATACTGCAAGCCGCAGGCGCGTTTCGAATACGCCATGGTGCGCTTGAATACGTTCGACGGTGACGGCATTGGACGTCGTTCGGCAACTCGACGAGACGATGGCACGTGGTCCGATGCCTGCGCCAGTACGACCGGGTAGACCGCTGACCTGACGTAGTGCAGATATACTGCCCGCATGAGACACAGAGCGGCGGCGGTCCTGGCGGCCGTGCTCGTGACGGGCATGGTCCTCACTGAGGGCCGGCAGCCTCAGAAGATCACGCTCAACTACCCGACGCGAAGCGGTGCGTCGTGGCCGCTTTTCATCGCCAAGGAAGGCGGCTACTACCAGAAGCAGGGACTGGACGTAACGCTTGTCTTCGCCGGTCATCCCGCCGGTATCGCCATGGTCGTCAGCGATCAGGCGCAGATGAGCAGTTACAACCTGGAGTCGGTGATGCAGGCCAGTTCCAGGGGCGACGCGCCCTTCACCGTCGTGGGCGCATCGCTCAACAAGGCCTACTTCGCGCTGATGGCGAAGAAGGACGTCGGCACCGTCGCGGAACTCAAGGGCAAGACGTTTGCGGTCAGCCAGATCGGCGATCCGCCCTACAACTACACGAGTGCGTTCCTTCGCAAGTTCGGCATGAGTCCACGCGACGTGCAGTGGATCGCTGCCGGTGCTGATGCGACCGGGCGCGCCGCCGCGCTGTCGAGCGGTCGTGCCGACGCGACGCTCCTGACACCGCCGGCCTACTTCAGGCTCGAGGAGGCAGGCTTCAAGAACCTCGGGAACCTCGCCGATCACGATGACATCTTCGCCGCGACAACCTACCTGATGAAGAGAACTACGATCGCGGCGAACCCTCGTCTGCCGGAACAGATCATCAGGGCGCAGGCTGAGGCGATCAAGCGGTTCTACGACGACAAGGCGTTCGCGGTAAAGGCGTATCAGGCGTACGACAAGCAGGCCACGGCCGACGTCGAGCGTCTCTACGATGGGTACGCCAAGGCCAACGTGCTCGAACGCGTGCCGTACGTGCTGTCTCCGGCGCTGCAGGCCGTCATCGATCAGCAAAGCGATGCCAAGCTCCTGGCGCAGATGAAGTCGTTCGATTTCCGCGCGGTGATCGACAACAGCATCGTCGCCCGGCTCGTGCAGGAAGGTTTTTTCCAGAAGCTGTTCGGCCCGGGCATCAAGGCCGAAGAAGATCGCAAGTCGAAGATTGCATTTCGGTAATGGGGTCGGGGGTCATTTGAAGTGGACAGTCATGGAGTCGACGGCCGGTGAGCAAAGTGTCCTCTTTAAATGACCCCCGACCCCATTACAAAGCTGATCACGTCGGCAGCTTCCTTCGCCCGAAGGAACTTATCGACGCGCGCCGTGACCCTTCCGCGACGCCTGAACAGCTTCGCGAGATCGAGGACCGTTGCATCCTGAGCGCACTTCAGCGCCAGCAGGATCTCGGCTTCAGGATCTTCAGCGACGGCGAGCTGCGTCGGAGCCAGTTCATGGGCGACTTCTACGACGCAGTTGAAGGGCTGGACAAAGACGGATCGATCGCGCGGGCGTGGAAGGGAGATTCGGATCGCCCGACTGGGACCGGGCTGCTCAAGTTGACCGGCATCGTCGTCGACAAGATCAGGCAGACCAGGCGGCTCACCGCGCACGAGGTCGACTTCCTGAAGCGACACAGCCCGGGCGCGTTCAAGATGACGCTGCCCACGGCGAATCAGTTCCCTGCGATCGCCTACCGGAAAGGGTTGAGCGAACGCGCCTACCCGACATATTCCGACTTCCTCTGGGACGTCGTGCCCATCATCAGGTCCGAGATTCAGGCGCTCGTGAACGATGGCGTGACTTACATTCAGATTGATGCGCCTCGTTACAGCTACTACGTCGACCCCAGGTGGCGCGACTACATCAAGAACGAGATGGGTGTGTCTCCCGACGATGCGCTCGACGAGGCGATACGGGTGGACAATGCCTGCCTCGAGGGCGCGCGGCGTGACGGGGTCACATTGGCGATTCACCTCTGTCGAGGGAACAGCCGAAGCCACTGGTATGCGGAGGGAGGCTACGATCCCATCGCCGAGAAGCTCTTCAACACTCTCGACGTCGACGTTTTCCTGCTCGAATACGAGTCCGACCGTGCCGGGACGTTCGACCCTCTTCGCTTCGTGCCGCCGAACAAGGCCGTCGTGCTGGGTCTCGTCAGCAGCAAGGTGCCCGAGCTCGAGACACGGGACATGTTGTGCCGCCGGGTTGACGACGCCAGCCGGTACGTGCCGCTCGAAAACCTGGCGATCAGCCCGCAGTGCGGCTTCGCCTCGACCCTCGAGGGCAACCTCTTGACCGAAAACGAGCAATGGCAGAAGCTGCAACTCGTCGCCGATACGGCGCGAACGATCTGGAACAGTACCTAAGATGCCCTCATTTCACGTAACCGTCTCCGATTCCGTCTTTCCGAACCTCGATCCGGCCCGCCAGGTGCTGTCGTCGATTGGCGCAGATCTTCGCATGGCTGACGCCCCGACACCCGAGGGCATCGTCGCTGCGGCGGCCTCGTCTGATGCGCTGCTCGTGACCTACGCCAAGATCACCGCCGAAATGATCCAGAAGATGCCGAAGTGCCGGGTCATCTCGAGGTTCGGGATCGGCGTGGACAACGTCGACATCCCGGCGGCCACGACCGCCGGCATCGTGGTCACCAAGGTGCCCGACTACTGCATCGACGAGGTGTCCGATCACGCCATGGCGCTCCTCCTCTCGATCGTCCGCAAGATTCCATCATCGAGCGGGCGGACACATGGCGGCCGCTGGGA
This sequence comes from Vicinamibacteria bacterium, assembly GCA_025924295.1. Classification (GTDB taxonomy): domain Bacteria; phylum Acidobacteriota; class Vicinamibacteria; order Vicinamibacterales; family UBA2999; genus Gp6-AA40. The sequence goes on along the minus strand of JAICEG010000123.1, from coordinate 6,309 downwards.
GATGAAGGCGGTCGTGCCGATCCATCGGCTGCGTGACAGCGTGCTCGGGCTGGCCGGGTTCGGACGCATTCCACAGCTGGTCGCACCGAAGGCCAAGGCATTCGGGATGAAGGTCATTGCCTACGATCCCTTCGTGCCGGAAGACGTCTTCAGGCAGGCGGGGGTCGAACGCGTCGACCTCGCGCAGCTGATCGCCACGTCGGATTACATCTCGATCCACACACCACTCACGCCCGACACGAAGCATCTCTTCAACCGCGAGACGTTCGGCCGGATGAAGCGCGGGGCCTATATCGTCAACACGGCGCGCGGCCCGATCATCGACGAGGCCGCACTCGCCGAAGCGCTCGACGCCGGGCAGATCGCCGGCGCTGCGCTCGATGTGATGGCGCAGGAGCCACCACCCCCGTCGCCCCTGTTCGGACGTGACAACGTCATCATCACGCCGCATACGAGCTTCTACTCCGAGGAGTCGCTCGTCGAACTGCAGGTGAAGGCGGCGCAGGAAGTCGTCGCGGTGCTCAGCGGAAAAGCGCCGCGGAACCCCGTCAACCCCGAGGTCCTCGCACACCGATGAAAGCCATGCTCCTGACGGCGCCCGGGGAACTGGTTCGCGACGATGTGGCGCGGCCGGGACCCGACCAGGGCCAGTTGCTCGTGCGGGTGACGCACAGCGGAATCTGCGGCACCGACTACAAGATCTTCAATGGCTCCATCCCCGTGCAGTACCCACGCATCATGGGGCACGAGATGGCCGGTGAGGTCGTGGACCCGGGCAGCAGCGCGCTTCGCAGTGGCGATCGGGTGATCGTCGATCCGCAGCTGTACTGCCGGACGTGCTTTCATTGCCGCATCGGGCAGACGCATCTCTGCCGCAACGGAATGCTGATTGGCCGCGACCGCGACGGCGGCTTCGCCGAGTATGTGACGGTCCCGGCAAGCCACGCGTTTCCACTTCCTGCATCAGTCGAAACGAGCGTCGCACCTCTCATCCAAGTGCTGACGACGTGCCTGCATGCGCAGCGTCAGATCGACATCTTCCCTGGCGAATTCGTCGTCGTTCTCGGACTCGGTGTCACCGGCCAGCTGCACGTCCAGCTCGCCAAGGCGCGCGGGGCCACGGTCATCGGGGTCACGCGCAGCGCGGACAAGCGCGCGCTGGCAGAAACACTGGGCGCCGACATCACGATTCCCGGTGGTGACGACGCAGTCGCGCGGGTGCGCGAGGCGACAGAAGGACGTGGCGCCGACGCGATCATCGAGACCACTGGCGTCGTGTCATCGCTCTCGTCGGCGATTCACATGGCCCGTTCGGGCGGACGGCTGCTGCTCTTCGGGATCATCACCGCCAAAGAAGGAGCACTTCCCTTCTACGACCTGTATTTCAAGGAACTCGCCCTCATCAACGCGCGCGTCGCCAAGAGCGAGGACTATCCGGCATCGATCGGCCTCGTCGAGCGCGGCCAGGTGAAGCTGGAGCCGCTTGTCAGCGACGTGAAGCCGCTCGAGGACCTCAAGGCCGCCATCGGCATGCTCGGCTCGGACAGCAGTGCGCGCATGAAGATCATCCTCGAGCACGGGAAATGACCCCCGGGGTCTTTAGGAGGGAGTTATGAAACGCGTCGCCGCCATGTTGTTCGCCGCCGCCAGCCTGACACCACCGATCGCCTGGGCGCAGGGCAGTTCCGCCATCCCTCTCGACAAGGCGACCGTTTCCAGGGAGGTCGCGCAGCGGACGCTGATGAAGAACCAGATCAGCGCGACGGTCGCGCGCCAGATCGTGGACGCCTGTGTCGACTTCGCGCGCAATCAGCAGGGCGGCCCTGGCAACTACGCCATCTTCGTCCTCGCACCCAACGGCGATATCGTCGACGCGCACGTGATGGACGGCGTGATGCCGATTGGCGTCGAGACCGGTTTGCTCAAGGCGAAGACCGCCCTCTACGCACGCACGCCCTCGAGCGCTGTGGCGCAACGCTTCTCTGACGTCGATGGCCGCGTGATTCGACTCGATCTCGGCAAGGAGTCTGGGCTCGCCTACTACTTCGTGGGCGGCGGACTGCCAATCGTCGTGGAGAACAACTTGATTGGTGCGATCGGCGTCGGCGGTGGCAACATGGACGAGCAGTGCGCCTATCAGGCACTGACCAAGGTCCTTGGACCGCAACCGCCGCTGCCCACGCCGGCCGGCCGCGGCGGACGAGGCCAGTAGACCGATAAGTGACCTACTTCGTCGTTCAGTCGCTTAACGGTCTGTTTTCCGCAGCACTGCTCTTCCTGATCGCCAGCGGTCTCACGCTGGCGTTCGGCGTGATGCGGATCGTCAACATCGCGCACGGGTCGTTCTACATGCTCGGCGTCTACGTCGCCTATACCGTGGCGGCGCGGACCTCGAGCCTGCTGGCCGGGGCGCTGCTCGCCCTTTTCGTCGTCGCCATCGTCGGCTTCCTCATGCAGCGATTCTTCCTCCGGCGCTTCGCGTCGCAACCGCTGGCGCAGATGATGATGACGATGGGCTTCGCGCTGTTCTTTCGGGACGCCGCGTTGATGCTCTGGGGAGGCGACCCGTTTACGTTGCCGACGCCGCGCTGGCTGACCGGCTCGATGGAGATCGGCGACATCGTCTTTCCGTGGTATCGCGTGTTCGTCATCGTCGTGGCGGCACTGGTCGGTGTCGGCCTGTGGATCGTCAACGACCGGACGTTGATCGGTGCGCGGGTGCGGGCGACGGTCGACGATCCGGAAATCGCCGCGGCAACGGGTATCAACGTCGCGCGACTGTCAGGTGGCGTGTTCGCAGCGGGGGCAGCGCTCGCGGCGTTCGGCGGTGTGATGGGTGGGCCGATTCTGGGAGGCTATCCCGGCATGGATTTCGAGCTGCTGCCGCTCGCTTTCGTCGTCGTCATCATCGGTGGCATGGGAAGCCTGAAAGGCGCCTTGATCGGCGCGATCGTCGTCGGCATGATCGACAACTTCGGCAAGGCCCTCGTCCCGGAGCTCTCCTACTTCACGCTCTTCGCGCCGATGGTGCTCGTGCTCGCGCTGAAGCCAACGGGTCTGTATGGCCGAGCCTAGAGCAACCGCCCCCGACTGGAGACTCGTTGTCGCCGGCCTTGGCGCCGTGTTTCTCCTGGCCGCTCCCCCGTTCTTGTCCGCCTACTGGGTGGGGCTGCTGACGCAGGTCGTCATTCTCGGCATCCTCGCGATGAGCCTCGACCTGCTGATTGGATACACCGGCCTTCCGTCTCTCGGTCACGCGGGCTTTTTCGGCGTCGCCGCGTACGGAGTCGGCATCCTGTCGACGACGTATCAGGCTGGCGTGGTGGCATCCATCGCCGGAGGGTTCATCGCCGGCACGGGTCTGGCCGCGCTGCTGGGGCTCATCGTCTCGCACGTGCGCGACGTGTACTTCCTGATGATCACGATGGCGCTCGGCATGGTGCTGTGGGGGTTGAGCTTCCGCTGGATTCCAGTGACCGGCGGCGACAACGGCATCGCCGGCATTCCTCGTCTCGAGACGCTGATCGGCCTGCCGGCAACCGGCCCCATTCCCTTCTACTATCTCGCGCTGGTGGTCTTCGCGGCGTGCATCGTGCTGATGATGGTGCTCGTGAAGTCGCCCTTCGGCCTCACGCTCCAGGGGATCCGCGAACACGAACCGCGCATGAGGAGCCTGGGGTTCAACACGTGGCTCCACGGGTATCTGAGCTATGTCTGCGCCGGGGCGTTCGCGAGCGTGGCCGGGATCATGTGGGCCTACTACAACGGCTTCGTCAGTCCGACCTACCTGGATCTGACCGCATCATCTGAACTGTTCCTGATGGTCACGCTGGGCGGACCCGCAACGCTCGTCGGACCGGTGATTGGAGCGGGAGCCATCGTCATCCTGAAGAACGTGATGAGCGCCTACACGGCACGGTGGCTCCTCATCCTCGGCATCGTCTACATCGTCACGATCCTGTGGGCGCCGCAAGGATTGTGGAACCTGGGGAGGCATCGCCGTTCATGAACGCCGTTCGCGCGCTCCTGCTCGTCGTCGCCGTCGCTGCAACGTTCATCAGCGCCCAGACGAACGATACACGTCCTCCCATCAAAATCGGATTCATGGTGCCGCTCTCCGGCGGCAACGCGCAAAACGGCCGCGACATCCTGAACGGGTTCCTGATGTACCTCGATGAGATCGGTTACCGCGCCGGCGGGCGCCAGATCGAGCTCATCGTGGAAGACGACGAAGCCATTCCGGCAGTGGGGCTGACGAAGGCACGAAAGCTCGTCGAGCGAGACGAGGTGCACGTGATGGCCGGCGCCCTGCTCTCGTCCACGGGATACGCGCTCGCGCCGTACATCACGTCGATGAAGATTCCGATGGTGTATCCCGTGGTGTCGGCCGATGACCTGACGCAACGACGGCGGAGCGAATGGATCGTTCGTACGGGCTGGAGCGGCAGCCAACCGAACCACGCGTTTGGTGAGTATGCCTATCAGAAACTCGGCATTCGCTCGGTGGTCACCATCGCGCTCGACTACGCGTTCGGCTGGGAGTCGGTGGGCGGCTTCGAACGGACGTTCGCCGCCGCGGGCGGCCGTATCCGGCAGAAGCTGTGGGTCCCGTTGTCGGCCCACGACTTCGCGCCCTATCTCGCGCAAATCCCGCGCGACGTCGACGCCGTCTACGCGCTGCTGCTCGGACGGACTGCCCTTCAGTTCATGCGGCAGTACGAGGAGTTCGGGCTGAAGGGCCGCGTCACACTGATCGGCGGAGGTACGACAACCGACGAGCACGTGCTGCCGTTCATGGGCGACGAGGCAATCGGAACGGTCACGGCCCTGCACTACAGTGCCGCGCTCGACACCCCGGCGAACAAGGCGTTCGCCGCGACCTATCGCGCCCGCTTCAAAAAGATACCGAGCTACTACTCGGAAAGCATGTACACCGGCGGCAAGTGGCTCATTGCCGCAATCAACGCCATCGACGGCCGCGTGGAAGACCGCGCGGCCCTCGTCGAAGCCCTCCGCCGAGTGAGGCCTTCAGACCTTCCGCGCGGCCCGATGGAACTCGATGCCTACGGCAACCCGATCGAGAACGTGTACATCCGCCGCGTCGAGCGCGTGAACGGTGAGCTGCAGAACACCGTCATCGACACCTTCCCGAGGGTCTCGCAGTTCTGGACCTTCGACCCCGATCGCTACCTCAGCGAACCTCTCTATGAGCGGTAGCCCGGGGACGCCTTGCCTTCAACTCGAGCGGGTGTCCCGTCATTTCGGCGGCCTGAAGGCTGTCGACGACGTGACGCTGACCGTAGAACCAGGGGCGCGCCACGCGGTCATCGGTCCGAACGGAGCGGGAAAGACGACGCTGTTCAACATCATCAGCGGTGAGTTCCCACCGAGCAGCGGTGCGATCACGTTGGATGGCAGGAACGTCACGAAGCTCAAGCCGCACCAGCGGGCGGCGCTCGGTGTCGCGCGGACGTTTCAAATCACCCGCCTGTTCCCGGAATTGAGCGTGATCGACAACGTGCTGCTGGCATGCGCCGCGCTCGATCGACGCAAGTTCACGATGTTCAGGCCGCTGTCGAGTCACGGCGACTTCATGGAACGAGCCGGCAGGCTCCTCGATCAGTTCGAGCTCTCGAACGTCAGGGACGAACGGGCACGGCACATCTCCTACGGAGCGCAGCGCCGGCTTGACGTCGCGCTCGCACTGGCCGGACACCCGCGACTGCTGCTGCTCGATGAGCCGATGGCAGGACTCTCGACCCCGGAACGCGTGGCGATGCGCGGTCTTCTCGAGCAACTCGATCCGTCGATCGCCGTGCTGCTGATCGAGCACGACATGGATGTGGCGTTCTCGTTTGCGGCACGCGTGACGGTGCTCCATCAAGGCAAAGTCCTGGCTGATGGTTCACGCGACGAGGTGAGCGCGAACGAACTCGTACAGCAGGCGTACCTCGGTGGATCGGTGAACTCGTGACGAGGAACTGTCATTCCCAACGTGAACACGAACGGAGAATCGAGGAGTGAGAAGCGTGAACCAGGCGTTTCTCGACGTGATCGACGTTCACACGTATTACGGCGACAGCCACGTGCTGCAGGGCACGACTATGCGTGCCGAACGCGGCACGGTGACCGCGGTTCTCGGACGCAACGGCGTGGGCAAGACGACGTTGTGCCGTTCGCTCGCCGGCTTGACGCCGGCCCGCCGCGGCCGCGTGCTGCTCGATGGCGTCGAAACGACGCGCCTGCCGCCGCATCAGGTGTGTGATGCCGGAATCAGTCTCGTGCCGCAGGGCCGGCGCATCTTCGTCT
>JAICEG010000122.1 GCA_025924295.1 Vicinamibacteria bacterium | reverse complement strand
TTCGCCGTGCAGGCCGAAGGCTCCGAGGTCACGACGATCGAAGGTCTCGCCAAAGAGGGCCAGCTGCACCCGTTGCAGAACGGATTCTGGGAAGAACACGGCCTGCAGTGCGGCTTCTGCACACCCGGCATGATCATGTCGGGCGTCAACCTGCTCGGCGAGAACTCGAAGCCGAACGAGCGCGAGATTCGCGAAGGTCTGTCAGGCAATTTCTGCCGGTGCACGGGCTACCAGCACATCGTCAACGCCGTTCAGAACGCTGCGGGGAGGAGATAGGCGATGGCAGCCACTCCAGTGCTTCCAAAGCTCGTCGGCCAGCGCGTCAAGCGACGGGAAGATCCACGTCTCATCCAGGGACGAGGGACGTATGTCGATGACGTCAAGATTGCCGGCATGCAGCACGTCGCGTTCAAGCGAAGTGATATCGCCCACGGCCGGATCACATCCATCGACGTGAGTGCGGCGCAGGCGATGGACGGCGTGGAAGCTGTCCTCACGGGTGCCCAGATCGCCGAGTTCCTCGCGCCGATGCCGATCGGGACACCATTCCCGTCACCCGATCACCGCGCCGTAGCGACCGACGTCGTGCGCTTCGCTGGTGAACCAGTCGCCGTCGTCGTCGCTGCCGATCGCTACATCGCTCGCGATGCCGCCGACGCGATCGTCGTCCGCTACGATTCGTTGCCGGCTGTCGTCGATCCTGAGCTGGCGATGACCGGCAAGCCGACCGTGATTCACGAAGCCTTTCCCAACAACCTCGCCGTGCCGCTCGTGCCGAGCGGTACTGGCGTGAAGCCGGATGGTTCGGGGATCGATGATACGGCCATCGACCGCGCATTCGCGCAGGCCGAGGTGATCATCAAGCAGCGGATGATGAACCAGCGACTGGTGCCGAACGCCATGGAGCCGCGCGGTGTCGTCGCGCACTTCGAACCCGGCAAGGGCACGATGACCATCTGGTCGTCGACGCAGAACCCGCACATCCTGCGAACGATGATCGCGGCGATGACCGGCATGGGCCAGGACCAGGTTCGTGCGATCGCGCCTGAGGTCGGCGGCGGGTTCGGCGCCAAGATCAACATCTACGCCGAAGAGTACGTCTGCGCGGCGGTGTCCAAGCGGCTGGGGATTCCGGTCAAGTGGATCGAGGATCGTGCCGAGGCGTTCGTCGCCACCACGCACGGTCGCGACATCATCGGCTACGTCGAGTTGGCGGCGAAACGCGACGGCACGGTGCTCGGTCTCAAGATGCGGCTCATCGCTGACATCGGCGCCTACAACATGCTGCTCACCGCAGCCATCCCGACGCTCACGATGTTGATGGCGAACGCGACCTACGACATCCCCGCCATCCGCACCACGTTGACTGAAGTCTTCACCAACAAGACGCCGACCGATGCCTACCGCGGTGCCGGGAGGCCCGAGGCGACCTACTTCGTCGAACGGGCGATGGACATGCTGGCGCGGGAACTCAACATGGATCCGGCAGAGGTCCGTCGCAAGAATTTCATCGCGGCGGACAAGTTCCCCTTCCAGACGCAGATGGGCGCCGTGTACGACTCCGGCGACTACGCCAAGGCACTCGATGCCGCGCTGCTCCATTCCAAGTGGGAGGAGCTGAAGAAGGAGCGCGACGCCGCCAAGGCTAAGGGACGGCTAGTGGGCCTCGGGCTGTCGATGTATGTCGAGGTCTGCGGCATCGGGCCATCGGCCACGCTGCCGACTGGCGGCTGGGAACACGCCTCGGTGACGGTCGAGCGTGACGGCCGCATCAGCGCCACCACTGGTGCATCGCCGCATGGCCAGGGGAATGAAACCACCTTTGGTCAGATGCTGGCCGATCAGTTTGGCGTGCCACTCGAGCACGTGACGATTCTTCACGGCGACACCAGTGTCGTGAAACAGGGGATCGGTACCTTCGGCAGCCGCTCGCAGGCCGTCGGCGGCGCCGCGCTCCACATGGCCGGGACGAAGGCAAAGTCGAAGATGGCCAAGTTCGCGGCCGCCCTGCTCGAGGCGCACGAAGACGACGTCGTCTTCGAGAACGGCAAGATCTTCGTCAAGGGGGCGCCCGCGCGCGGCAAGGCCTTCGCGGATGTGGCCGGCTTCGCCTACATCCCGGTGCCGCTGCCGGAAGGTCTCGAGCCAGGCGTGAGCGAAGAGGCTTTCTTCGAGCCGACCAACAATACCTATCCCTTCGGTTGTCATATCTCGATGCTCGAGATCGATCGCGAAACCGGCGAGCCTACCCTGTTGAAACTGGTGGCCGTGGACGACGCGGGGCATCTGATCAACCCGTTGATCGTGGAGGGGCAGATTCATGGCGGCCTTGCCCAGGGGATCGGGCAGGCCATGATCGAGGAGACGGTCTACAACTCCGACGGCCAGCTGGTGACCGGATCGTTCATGGACTACGCACTGCCCCGGGCGATCGACTTTCCGCGGTTCGAGCTGCACAGCACCGTGACACCGACACCGGTCAATCCACTTGGCGCGAAAGGCGTCGGCGAGGCCGGCACACTCGGCTCGACGCCGAGCATTGTCTCCGCGGCGGTGGATGCGCTGAGCGAGTTCGGCGTGAAGCACATCGACATGATGCTGCGGCCCGAGAAACTGTGGCGCATCATCAACGGACAGGGAGGTGTCGCGTGATCCCGACAGTATTCGACTATCAGCGTGCCACCTCGCTCGACGATGCAGTGGCGAAGCTTCAGGCAGCGAGCGGTGGCAAGCTGATCGCGGGCGGACACAGCCTCGTGCCGCTGATGAAGCTGCGGCTCAGCGAACCTGCCGTGCTGATCGACGTCGCCCGAATTCCAGGTCTCTCAGGCATCAAGGAGAAGGACGGCAAGATCGAGATTGGCGCGGCGACAACCCATCGCGAGGTCGCCGCGTCTGCCCTGCTGAAACAGGCCTGTCCTGTCGTCGCCGAGACGGCGATCGAGATCGGCGATCCACAAGTGCGCAATCGCGGCACGCTGGGTGGCAGTCTTGCCCATGCGGATCCGGCAGCCGACTATCCCGCCACGATGCTGGCGGTCGATGCCGAGATTCATATCAAGGGTCCGAAGGGCTGGCGCAAGGTCAACGCGAGTGACTTCTTTCAGGGGTTGTTCACTGTCGATCTGCAGCCAGATGAGATCATTGCCGGCGTCCAGTTCGCGCCCGTCAAGGCCGCGGCCTACGCCAAGCTGCATCAGCGTGCGTCGCATTTCGCCATCGTGGGTGTGGCTGCCGCGGTGGAGGTGAAGGGCGGCGTCTTTCAATCGGCGCGCATCGGGTTGACCGGCGCCAGCACGCACGCGACTCGCCTGACTGCGGTCGAGCAGGCACTCGCCGGCAAGCCAGCGACGAAGGAAACGATTGCCGCGGCATCTGCGGTGGCTTCGGTCGACGATCTCAACTCTGACATCCACGCGAGCGACGAGTATCGTCGCGCGATGGTCAAGGTGTTCACGCGCCGGGCGCTCGAGGAGGCATTGGCTCGCGCCTGAGATCGGCCATGGGCGAACTCGAGCGAATCTCGAACGAGCTTCGCCTCGCCTCTCAGGGCGACGCGTGGCATGGTCCCTCTGTTCGGGCCGCGCTCGAAGGGGTCGACGCCAGGATGGCAACAACCCGCCTTGCTCCGTCGGCTCACACGATCTGCGAACTGGTACTCCACATGACATCGTGGACGCGCGAAGTGGCCCGCCGCCTGAAGCTCGGCGTCGCACAAGAGCCCGAGGCTGGTGACTGGCCGCCGGGCAATCCCGCCAATGATGCCGAGTGGAAGGTTATCGTAGCCGCGTTCGAGGCGGCCAACGAAGAAGTCCTCGACGCGATCGCGCATCTGAACGACGCGTTGCTCGACGAGCGAATCGGTGACGTGCGCGATCCAGCACTTGGGAGTGGCGTCACGCGTTACGTGACGTTGCACGGCCTGGTTCAGCATCACGCCTACCATACGGGGCAGATCTCTCTGCTGAAGAAGGCGATCGCATCGGGTGTCAGGGTCTAAGAAATGTGTTCTCCAAACTTATGACCCACTTCGATGAATGCGGGTGAATCGCTTACGATTGGCCCGGGCGGCTCGTTGGAACTCGCCCCGTAGTAGTCAAAGTTGATTTCTCCAACGATGGCGACGCCGCGCACCTCAGCAACGCGACCCGCCACCGACGGGCCTGGCAGCAGCAGAACACAGCCGCGAAACTCCGCGCCATACGTCACCCGGTCGACATCGAGCGCATAGCCAAGCCACTTTCCCTCACTCGTGGAGTAAGAGAAGGTGTTCCTCAGGACCTCCTGCATGTATGCAGCTACCCGTACGACTGGCCGCCCGACAAGCCGTCGCAACAAGAGTTCCAGGGTTGCTTTTTCATCGCTCTGGAGCTTTCTCGCATTCATTGCCGCGATGATGCGGGAGATGTCGTCAACCGTGGCGACCAGGACCTGAGCGCCGGCCTGGCTCACGGATTCCAATGCTTCCGTTACCACTTGCCTAATCAGGTCTGACGTCAGTGCTTCGGGCACTGCAGGCCGAGTGGGCTCCGCGGCCGGCTCCAGGACGTGTGCGACTTTGTCGAGCAACCGTCTCGCGGTGTCGTCCCAGGCATCGTGGCGCAGGATCACCGCATTCCGCAATGTGAGGTCCTTGAGCGAGTCAGGAAGAGCGCTGGCCGGAGGCATCTCGGCGCCATCGACGAGCACCGGTATGACTGTGACTTCGAGATCGCTGAGTGCAAGCGCCAACTCGGTTCTGACCCAATCATCGTCGAAGTCGATGCGGCGCTGCCCATATTCGTTGGCAGCAAGAAGCCAGCCTTTGCCTATCACCGCAACGACCACTGCCGCGCGTTGCAACTCGTCGCGGAGCGCTTGTGGAAACTCGGCGCCGGGGTCAATCCCCTCGACGTCCCGGAATACAGTGCCCTCACCAAACTGATCGAGCAGAGTCTTTCGGATTGCCGTGGCGGATCCAGCCGCGTCCGAACGCCGGTAGGAAATGAAGATGCGGTCTCGCTTGCCGCTCATTCGCCCTCCTGTGCCGTAGATTACTGCTCCCTGTAGCAGCATCTGGAGCGGGGCGAGTCTACGACAATGTGTCGGCTGTGGTTTCAGACGATGCGCGCGTCACTCGCGGTGACGCGCGGAGTAGCGGCCGGGTCGGCGGAGACGCGACCCGGCCTGGAGCCGGAAACGGGTGCACTAGGCGCCCATCGTGTCATCCATCTTCTGCAGTGGCCGCGCGGCCTCACGCAGCGCTGCGATCGCCTCCCGCAGCGGCACGGGCTGGTTCACCGCCAGCCGCCCGACCGAACGGAGCGGCACGATCTGATCGCCGTCCTCCGTGTCGCCAGCGAGCCACAGCCCTTCGAAGTTGAGCGCCGGGACGCGCAGCAGCCGAACCTCGGTCTCCTGCGGCCGTTGCTCGGCGAGCGTCAACGCCTGGCTCAACGCCTGCGCCAGTGGCTCGAGATGCTGAGCGGATGCCGACATCGACATCACTCGCGGATCGTCATCGTCGGTGACGTCGTAGAACGCCTTCGGCGTGTCCCCGATAGTCTCGTAGACGCGCAGGCCGACGGGCTGGAACGCGGGCCGGTCGGACGTCAGCGAGTCGAGGCCGACGTTGAAGACGCGGTGCGCCATTCCGATTGACGCATCACGGTCGCTCACGAGCTCTCGCGGATCGAGGCTGGGCGTGTCCAGCGTCTTGAGGCGCAGCATCGGCCGCTCCTCCCAGATTCGCTCGAGGATCTTTGGCTTCGGATACAGGACCTTTATAGGCAATTTGAAATAGCTCTTCGTGAAATAGGTGTGCGTCCAGGTGCCACTACCCTGATAGTTCGACGAGAACTCCGACACCCGCAGGTGGCTCTTGCCGTAGATCGGGTCGTCGATGTCGAAGTAGGACTGACCGGTGATGAACACATGGCTGTAGCCATAGATCACCATGAAATGGCCGCCGTTGCCGCTCCAGCCGACGCGCGCCCCCACAGGGCGGCCGGCGTCGATCTCGGCCCGCACCTGGTCGAACGTTACGGCGCCGGTCATGCTGACGTAGTTGTTCGTCCGCGTCAGCGCGCGATCGAGATACCAGGGTTCATTGCAGGGGGACGGTACGGTGCTGTTGCAGCAGTCGCTGCGGCCGAGCTCGGCATTGACGATCTTGCACTGCGTCCAGGGGCTGAAGAACCAGTAGAAGTGCGAGACGCTCTTCGCGGTTGCCGCCCAGCACCAGTTGCTCTGGGGTTGGGCCTCCATGTTGAACGCAAGCTGTTTCGACACCACCAGCTTGTCGAAGATCGTGATCCGCCTTGGCAGGGCGGTAAGCGGCTGGCTGCTCAGGCGGGCGTAGGAGACGGTGCTCATCGAACCTCCTACTGTTCAGAAACGTCACGGCGTGTCGGAGCGAACGAGCGAGTCGGAGCCGGATGGACAGCCTACGCTGAGCCGAAGTGATAGGACGACAACCTGAGACCCGCGAAAGTGTCGTTGAACCCCACGACGGCCAGATCCTCTCCCGCGGCGCCAGCAGCCACCATCAACGGCAGCAGATGTTCTTCGCGTGGATGTGCAAGGCGTGCAGCCGGTGCATTCGTCCACTGCTCCAGGCGATGATCGCGCAGCGGTGCGTCCTGCACCATGGACTCGCGCAGCCACGCGTCGAATTCCTCCGCGACCGGGGCCGCACGCGGATCGCGAAACGCGCGCAGGTTGTGAAAAGTCATGCCACTGCCGATGATGAAGATCCCCTCGTCGCGAAGTGGCGCGAGCGCCCGACCGATTGCCAGATGCTCAGCGGGATCGAGACCGCGCTTGAGGGATAGCTGCACGGCGGGCACGTCGGCGTTCGGATACGTGAGCTTCAGCGGGATGAACGTGCCATGGTCATAGCCACGCTCGCCGTCGGCGGCGCTCTCGATCCCAGCCTCGTCGAAGAGCGTACGGACGCGTGCGGCAAGTGACGGCGCACCCGGGGCAGGCCACGTGATCTCGTACGACTCGGGCGGAAAGCCGTAGTAGTCGTACAGAATCTCCGGGCGCTCCGAGGTCATGACCGTGGGGACCGGTTCTTCCCAGTGCGCGGAGATGACCAGCAGCGCCTTCGGCGGCTGCGGCGGAATCGCCGAGAGCGACCGCAGGTAGTCGGCCAGCCGATCGACGTCCGCTTTCGGGAACCCGATCTCGACGAACGGCCATGGGCCGCCTCCGTGCGGCACGAACACGACCGGGAAACGGTCCATGGCGTCAGGCGTACTCGAGCGCCTTGAACATCACCAGGCGCTGCTCACGAATGGGATCGTTCACCAGCCTGCTCTCGTTATCGATCACCATCGTCGGGCGATCGGTCGCGTTGAAGGGTGTCCAGTGCGGGAGCTTCGAGGTATTCGGATCTCCTGTCCTGGCAAAGGCGATCCAGGTGTCACTGACCCTGTCTGCCAATGCGATTGCTTCGGGTCCACCGCCCGTCAGGCGAGCTGCCGCCTTCACGTTGTCGAAGGCGAACGGGATTTCGATCGTGTGCGGCGATTTGAGCCGGCCGCCGTCGACGGGTGTTTCCCAGCGGAAGTAGTAGAGATAGACCGGCCCCTTCCCCAGGGCAGCGCGTCGCTCGGCGATCTTCATCACCGGTCCGCTGTAACGATGATCGCTCGCGATCAGGAAGTAGATGTCGGATGCGCTCGCTCCCGGGTTCGCCTTCTGATAGACGTCGATCGCCGTGTTCGCGTGCGCACCAATCAGCCCGCGAATCCGGCTGCGCATCTCGGCATCCGAGAGCTCGAAGTCAGCCGGCTGCGCACTCGACGTCAGCTCCGTGCGAGTCGAGCCGAGCATCACCGGCACGTCAGCCGACACGCTCGACGCCACCGGATGGAAGGGATGCGAGGGAATGAACGTGCCGTCGACGAGTGGCGAAAATCCCTGCGTCATCTGATCGACGTTCATCCGCCGCACGACCTGGAAGTACGCCCCCATGATCTTGTCCAGCGGCAGCTTCTGCAGCTCCCTCGCCTGACCCTTCGGAATGCCAAGCGTGGACATCAGCTCATGGGCGACCCGTGCGCCCTGCTCGCGCTCGACCAGCTTCAGCGTGGCGCCGCTCTCGATAATCGCTCGATGGAACAGCCCCTTGGCCGACGGCATTGCGAGCAGCGTGGAGACCTTACGACCGCCACCGGACTGGCCGAAGATCATGACCGTGCCCGGGTCACCGCCGAACCGCGCGATGTTCTCTCGCACCCACTGCAGGGCGAAGACGATGTCGAGCATCCCGGCATCACCCGAACCCGCGAACTCGGAACCGCCCGCCTCCTCGAGGGCCGTGAATCCCAGTATGTTGAGACGGTGATTGATCGTCACCACGACGACGTCACCGCGGCGCGCCAGGTTGGCACCCTCGGTCACCGGTGACGACCCTGAACCGGTGGTGAATCCGCCGCCGTGACACCAGAACATCACCGGGCGCTTGCGTCCATCACCGAGTGCGGGAGTCCACACGTTGAGGACGAGACAGTCTTCGCTCTCGGCCGGAAGGCCTGCGGCCGCTACCGCAATCGGTGATGCGTTGCGCCCGACTCCTGGCTCACGCTGGGGGGCACTCGGACCGTACGCGAGCGCGTCGCGCACACCGGTCCACTTCGCCGGAGCCACAGGAGGCTTGAACCTGTTTCTGCCCGCCGTACTGGCTCCGTACGGGATGCCCTTGAAGGTCTTGATGCCGGCGACGTCGGCCCCGCGCACACGGCCGTAGCTGGTCTCGACGGTGACGGGCGCGCCTTCGTCGGCGAAGACACGCGCGAAGCCGACGCCCGAGGCTGCGATCAGCAACCCGGATTCTCGGAGAAAGTCTCGACGGGATCGCATCGGGTTCATGTGAATCCTTTCCGCGCACCGCCTGAACGCCGGGCGCTACGAAGCCTGATCTCCCACCTTCCCCTGAAGACATGCGAAGAACCGGTCCTGCATCATCTTCGATACGCCGGAAATCAACCGCTGTCCCACGCGTGCGATCGGACCGCCGGTCTGCACCGTGCCGCTGACCTCGACAATGGTGCTGTTGCCGTCGGGACGAAGCGCGATTGACGCATTGCCTTTGACGAAGCCCGGCCTGCCCTGCCCTTCCACGGTCAGACGGTACGAGGCATTGTCGACCCTGTCCGAGATCACGACGGTCCCGTCGTAGGTGCCCGTGATTGCCGCGAGGGCGACGGTGAGCCGGGCACGATAGCGATCGGGTCCCTCTGCCTCGAGCGACTCGCACCCTGGAATGCAAGACGCGATTGCCGCCGGGTCCATCAGAAGAGCCCACACGCGCGACGGAGCCGCGTTGAACGTATATGAACCGCTGATATCCATCAGATGTACGATCGCCGACGCCGCGATGGCGTACTCGACGCGATTGCGCTCAAGTGTAATGCCAACTCCGAGAGATCGGCGAGCGTGCGCGCCGGCAAAAAATCGTCGACGAACGGCAACGCCGCCTGCAGACCTCGCGTCAGCGGCGCGTAGTCCAGCGTGCCGATGAGCGGGTTGAGCCAAATCAGCCGGTGACAACTGCGCTGCAGCCGCGCCACCTGCTCGCGCAGCACCTGCGGATCGCCGCGGTCCCAGCCGTCCGAGATCAGGAGAACCACCGGGGCCTGATGCAGCACCCGGCGCGCCCATCGCTGATGAAACTGTCGCAGCGCCGGACCGATCCGGGTACCGCCCGACCAGTCAGGAACGACATCGGACACGGCACTGACTGCCGCGTCGAGCCGCCGGAGCCGGATCTGCCGCGTCACGCGGGTGAGACCGGTGGCAAACAGGAACACTTCGAGTCGTCTGCCACGATGTGCCAGGCCGTGAGCGAAGTGCAGCAGCATGCGCGAGTAGCGCTCCATCGAGCCGCTGACGTCACACAGGAGCACGAGTGGTCGCGGCTTGGATCGGCGGCGGCGAGTCGGCAGCACGATGACCTCGCCACCGGTCCGCAGGCTTTGCATCAACGCCCGCCGGAGATCTATCCGCGGACCGTGGCCGCGGACCCATCGACGCGTGCGTCGTTCACCGGGGATCCAGTCGAGTTGTTCAAGGGCCAGTCGCGCACGCGACAGCTCGTCGGCCGTGAACTCGGCGAAGTCCTTGTTGGCGATGCCGCCAGTGTCACTCCACGTTTGAACGACACCCTCCACTGAATCATCCGCGCCCTCGTCGGTGCCTGAACTCTCCTCGGGAGGCAGAAGGCCCGCGCTCGCAGATGCCAGTGCAGCCGTCGTCCGTGCGTCCCGAATGCGGGCGCCGGAGGTCACAAATGGATTGGTGTGGTCGCGCCAGAAGGCGTCGAAGACCTCGGCAAAAGGCACCAGCTGCTCGTGCCGCTGAACGAGCAGGGCGCGGCAGGTGTGAAACACCTCATCGCGCGAGTCGAGGTCGACGTGAGTCAGCGCTTCTGTGAGGTCGAGGACGCGCCCCACCGGCACGTCGAAGCCGACGCGCCGGAGCAGGCGGCTGAATGCCACGAGGTTGTCGACGAAATTCCCGGCTTCCAATTCCAGATCCCCGACGACATCCGGCTACCGCGCCAGCGCGCGCTGCAGCAATCCCGCGAGGCGTTCGCCGCGAATGGCGTCGATATCGTCCTTCGCCTTGAGCACGACGCCGAGCGTCTCCTCGACCGCGTTGATATCGAGCGTCTGACGATTGAGCGCCGCCAATGCCGACACCCAGTCGAGCGTCTCAGAGACGCCGGGGACTTTGTACAGCTCGACACCTCGCAACTCGTGGACGAGCGCCGTGACCTGGCGCCCGAGTAGTTCGGCGGCGTGCGGTACTCGCGCGTGCACGATCGCCATCTCCTTCTCGAAGGATGGATACTCGATCCACTGGTACAGGCAGCGCCGCTTCAGTGCATCGTGGACCTCGCGCGTGCGATTTGACGTGAGGATCACCAGCGGCGGTGTGGTCGCACGGACGGTCCCGAGCTCGGGAATCGTGATTTGGAACTCGGCCAGGAGCTCGAGGAGATAGCCCTCGAATTCCTCGTCGGCGCGATCGATTTCGTCGATCAGCAGTACGGCAGGACGGGAACGTGCCGGATCGATGGCCTGCAGCAACGGGCGCTTGAGCAGGAAGCTTTCGTCGTACAGCTCGCGGCGGGCGGCGGACTTGAGGAGCCCCCCCGTCGCTTCGAGGATCCGCAGCTCCAGCAGTTGCCGCGCGTAGTCCCATTCGTACACGGCATGGGCAACGTCCAGCCCCTCGTAGCACTGCAGCCGGATGAGGTCGCTATCCAGGACCGCCGCCGCTGCTGCTGCCAGTGATGTCTTGCCGACACCCGCCTCGCCTTCCAGGAACAGCGGCTTGCCCAGGCGAAGTGCGAGAAAGAGTGCCACAGCCAGCCCACGATCGGCCACGTAGTGCTGTGACGCTAGTCGCTGCTCGAGTTCGGAGATGGATGCGGGAGAGATGGCGTGACCCCTGCGCGTGTTGGAAGCGGGCGGAGTATAGCATTCCCCGCCTCGTGCAAGATTCCCCGGCCGCCCCGTTCAAAGGACAGACGCCCGATATCCGGGCTCTTTTGAAAGGGATTCCACGATGCATCCTCGAAACGGGTTGCCCGCGCGTGCACGTCACTGGCTGCTGGGAGGCGCCCTCGCTGCTGCGGTGCTCGCCGTGCCAGCCCTCATCACCAGCCCGATCGCGAGGGCGGCTGCGCCCGCGGCGGCCGCACAGGGTTCGTCGACGCTCGACGACCAGACCGAGCTGGCGATCACGGTCTACAACTCGAACATCGCTCTCGTCCGCGACGTTCGCACGTTGCAGCTGCCGCGCGGTACCTTCGACCTGCAGTTCATGGACATTGCCGCAACGGTCAACCCCGCGACCGTCCACTTCCGGTCTCTCACCGAGCCGAGTCGAGTGAGCGTGCTCGAGCAGAATTACGAGTACGACCTGCTGGAGCCCGACAAGCTGCTGCGCAAATACGTGGGCCGCGATGTGACGCTCATACGCCGCCGGCAAGACGATGGCCGGACGATC